>NZ_JBEXLC010000024.1:0-75966 GCF_040609795.1 Nocardia sp. NPDC004604 | reverse complement strand
CCCGAGGTGATGAAGCGCTTGACGCCCTCGATATGCCAGGAGCCGTCCTCCTGCTGGATCGCCTTGGTGCGGCCGGCGCCGACGTCGGAACCGGCATCCGGCTCGGTCAGCACCATGGTGGCGCCCCAGTTGCGCTCGGCAATGATCTGGGCCCACTTCTTCTGCTCATCGGTGCCGTTGTTGTAGAAGACCTGCGCGAAACCGGCACCCGCTGCGTACATCTGCGCGGGCGGGTTGGCGCCGAGGATCATCTCGCCGAGTGCCCAGGAGACGGCGCTCGGGGCACCCAGGCCGCCCAGTTCCTCGCGGACGGCGACCTTGGCCCAGCCCGCGTCTTCCAGCGCGCGGTAGGACTTCTTGAAGGATTCGGGGAGAGTGACCGTGTGGGTCTCGGGATCGAAGGTCGGCGGGTTGCGGTCACCGTCGACGAACGAATCGGCCAGCGGACCCTCGGCCAGGCGACGCACCTCGTTGAGCATCTCCTTGACGGTCTCGGTGTCGAGGTCACCGTAGGCTTCGCTGTCGAGGATGGTGCCGAGGCCGAGTACCTCGAAGAGGTTGAACTCCAGGTCGCGGACGTTGCTCTTGTAGTGGCCCATGTCAGTACTCACTCTCCGTTGAGTTGGTGCGGTCGGTTGGTTGCCGTTCCCGCCCGTTGTCGTCCACCGGGTAAGCCATGCCGGTTTTCCGCTTGCTACTCGCGGGTAACTTATGAGTCATATTACCGGTCGGTAATGGGCTCGCAAAGACTCCAGCGGGCAATGTGACGCGGAAAACATCCAGGGACGTTGCCGTCTGTCTACGGTTCGCGTAGTAGACGATTTGTTCGGTTGCTGGTGGGTTTTGAGTGGCCTGTGTGCTTGGAGTGGCAGTGGTGCGTTCGGCTGGCAGCTGTGAGTTCGAAGTGGCCGGTTAGTTCGCGATGGCCTGTGTGTTGGGTTATCGGTGTGCTTCGAGTGGCAGGTGGTTCTGAGTGGCCGGTGCGCATTCGGCCTCGTGGAGCGCGGCCGGTGCAGTGCCTGCGCTTTCGGTATTGCGTCCGGGGTGTCGATGGGGTCCGGGGCTGGGATTTCGTGGTGAGTTTCGTGTGGCCGACGCGTTGCCGGGGCTGGGGGTTTGGAGTAAGCCCGGACTACCGTGGGATTGTGCGAATCGAGACGAGCGCCGGGCCCGCGGAGATCGAGCTCGACAAACCGCGCAAGGCGGCGTTTCTGCTGCTGCTCACGCACGGCTCCGGTGGCGGTGTGGACGCGAAAGACCTGCTCGCGGTGCGGGACTGCACCTATGAACTGGGTGGCGCGGTGGCGCGGGTGGTGCAGCCGTATCGGGTTGCCGGGCGGCGTGCGCCCGGGTCGGCGATCAAACAGGACGAGGCGTGGCTGGAGATCGTCGCCGACCTGCGTCGGCGGGTGCGGAAGGTGCCGCTGATCCAGGGCGGACGCAGCAATGGCGCCCGAGTCGCCTGCCGCACCGCCATCGACGCCGATGCCCGCGGGGTGCTCGCATTGTCGTTTCCGCTGCATCCGCCTGGTAAGCCGGAGAAGACTCGGCGCGAGGAACTGCGCGCCCCGGGCGATATCGAGGTCGTCGTGATCAATGGCGCGAACGACCCATTCGGCATCCCCGACCCCGCCGACGCTGCCGAGGTTCGCGTTATCCCTGGTCAGGCCCACTCTTTCCGATCCGGATTCGACATCATCGCGGAAACGGTCAAGCCCTGGCTGGAGCGCTGGAGCTCGTCGGGCTTATAGCGGCTGACCGGCGACCTCGGCCGGTTCCGGTGAGTCGTGCTCGGCTCAGCTGAGTGCGGAGGGGGGTTCGATGGCCTGTGGAGGTGGGGCGGGTTTGGTGGCGACGACGAGGGCGTCGATGGCGTCGCGTTCCTCGGTGGGGCGGTAGACGCGGTCGGCGATGCGAACGCGGATGCGGTCGGTGTCGGGGCCGAGATCGGCGATGATGTCGTCGGGGGTGAACAGTACCGAGGGGTCCTTCGGGCCGCCGAAGCCGTCGGTGAGGTTGGTGCTGTCGTGGCCGAGGATCAGCAGAGTGCCCCCTGGGGCGAGCAGGTCGGGGAGGCGGTGGACGAGCGGGCGGCGGTGTTCGGCGGACAGGTGCAGGAAGACCATCAGCACCAGTTCGTATGGACCGGTGATGTCGGCGGCATCCAGATCGGTGACATCCGCGCACTGCCAGCTGATGCGGCCGCGAACCGAGCGGGACAATCGCGTCGCGATGGTGCGGCCCTTATCGACCCCCACCTGTGAATAGTCGACGGCATGCACCTGCCACCCGTGCGTGGCCAGCCACAAGGCGTTACGACCTTCGCCGCACGCGAGGTCCAGCGCGCGCGGGAGACCGGGCGCCTCGCCATCGGGCACATCCGGCATCAGCGGAGCAACCCGCTCCAGCCCGTACACATGCTCCACCACGGTGCTGTTCGGCGGTGCGCCCCACACCAATTCACTCTGCGCATACCGCGTATCCCAATCGGTCGCGTCCATACCCGCGATTCTATTGACCCCGCACACCCAGCCGCCCCCGCGCACGCGGCTGATGGGTGTTGACTTCTCGAAGTTGATCTTGGCTTTCGGCCTCGAGATTCTGCCGTTTCAGATCGTCGGCGGTTGTGCTGTTCGTTGTCGCGGTGAAAGGTCGAATCGTTCGGCGAATTCCGACATCTGGTCGTGTTGCTGCGCGGGGTCGGCACCAGCGAAGCCAACAACGATCCGATCCACACCGTGCTCGGCCAATTCCTCGACGCGTTCGGGGGATATGTCGGCTGATCCCCAGCGGGTGTACTCGATTTCGGCAGGATCACGTCCTGCATCGGTGGCGGTCTTGCGGGCCAGTTCGATCTGCCGGTCACGTTCGTGTTCGGTCAGCATGCCGCCGGCGAAATAGCCGTCACCGCGTCGTCCGGCGCGTTGGGCTGCTGCCGCGCTGGAGCCCCCGATGTGGATGGGTAGCGCGGTCGTTTGGTGCGGTTTGGGATAACTGCACAGGTTGTCGAAGGCGAAGAACTCGCCGTGGTGGCTGACGCCCTCCGGGCCGCCCGCCCACAGCAGGCGCAGCACATCGATGGCCTCGTCCGCGCGGCGGCCACGGCTGCGGAAATCGACGCCCATCGCGCGGGCTTCTCCGGGCAAGGCGCCGAGGCCGACGGTGAGGAGCCGCATCCTGCCTCGGGACAGCACGTCGACGGTGGCCAGCCGCTTGGCCAGGACCACCGGATGCCGATACGGCAGTAGTAGCACACCGGTACCGAGCAGGATCCGATGTGTGGCCGCGGCGACGAAGCTCAGGCAATCCAGCGGATCGAAATACGGCAACGTGGGCGGCAACTCGCCCGCGCCGTAGTCAGCGCCGGGATACAGCGCGATATGGTCCTGGACATACAGTGCCTCGAATCCGAGCTTTTCCGCGTGCTGGGAGAACGCTACGAGGCGATCGGGATCGGTGCCGTTGAACGCCGTGCCGTAGCTGGTCGCAAACCGCATTTACGAGAATCCTTCCTGGTACAGATGGGAAGCCGGTCATTGCCGTGCGGGCTCGACCGTAGAAAACGGTGCTAGAGGGAGAATTCACACTTCGGGGCCGGGCCCGCCACGGCGCTGATTCGCGCGCTCACGTGTCGCCGCGCAGCGGAGAGCCGGTCGATCGCGTCGTCGATCTCGGCGAGCTTGCGCCGCAGGGACTCGACCGATTCCGGGCATTCGTCGGCGGATCGGTGGCCGTTGCGTAAGCAGGTGACGAACGGGCGGGCATCGGCCAGGTCGAAACCCAACTCCAGCAATGCCCGGATTTTTCGCACGATCTCGAGCTCGTGCTCGTCGTAGACGCGGTATCCGTTGGCCGACCGGTCGGGCTGCACGAGTCCGTGCTGCTCGTAGTAGCGCACCGTGCGTGTACTCGTGCCAGCGCGCTCGGCCAGCTCTCCGATCAGCATGGGACCCTCCTCTCGAGACCGCTGCGGCAACCGTAAACCTTGTCGCCGACGTCAAGGCAATACCGCAAACCCACATCCACCCCCACTCGACTCCGCTCTGCCCCGCGCAACCATCGCGCCACCGCTTCCTACTGCGGAAGTGCCGCAACACCTGCGGTTCGTCGCCAGCCCTAAACGCTGGTTTCCGGCAGCCAGTGCACCGGGGAGGTTTCGCGGATGTGGATGAGTACGTCGAATGCGTCGATGAGGGATCGGACCGGGGTGTGGGCGGTGGCGTCTTTGGCGGGTTCGTAGATTCCGCTGATCGTGCGCAATTTCGCGGGGCGGTGTAGCCACTGCCGAACCGAGTCCGGGGCGGTGTTGTGCAGATCCAGGTAGCAGGCGGGCAGATCCAGTTCGCCGAGGGTGGTGTCGATGAGGTCCGGTAGTGGTTCCGGTGCCACCGCCATGCCGAGATCTCCGTGATGGAAGCCGATGGCCACCGATGCGTATTGCGCGCCGAAGTGTGCGCGCAAATAGCTACCGGCACCACGGAATTCGGAGGTTTCGGCTGGGCCGTCCCCGAGCGGGAGGGCGGCGGTGTGGCCGATACCGTCCCAATAGGCGATCTTTGCGCCGGTGCTTCGCTGCCATTCGATGACCCGATCCGCCGCGGGTCGCTCATCGCGTGCGAAACCGCCCTGTCCGGCAACGCTTTTCTCGTGGAAATCGACGATAAGTCGCAAATGTGTCAGTGCTTTATCGAATTCTGTTGTCGCCGGAAGTTTTTCGAATATTGCGAGGGCAGCACGGGCGTCATCGATGAACGGGCGGCCCGGATGAATTCCTTGATGGCGCTGCACATGTTCATCAACTCGGTGTGCAGTGCGAATCGGGGTGAGGTGAGATTCGATGGCAGCCAAGTGATCCGGCGCATGCTGGCGCAGGTAATCCAGCACCACCTCGTAGTCCGATGATTCCGCACGTGGCGGCTCGACGCCGAAGATCCGGACCGGATCGTCGGGGTGCTCGTGGTTGAATGCGCGAATCCAGGACAGCGCGGCCGCCATTTCGGCCGTCCGGTTCGGCCGCCACGCACCGGCGAGCACCGATGCTGGATCCCCCGCGCCAGCGCGCACATAGGCGTCGAGCCGCTCGCCGGAGCGCGCACTGTCCTGCACCGCGAGCGCCCGATACCCGTATTCCTCGACCAGCACCCGGAATACACGCTCGCGCACTCCGAAGGTCTGCCGGGAGAACCTGGTCGATTCACCGAGGCCCACCACGGTCGCCGATCCGAGCCGATCGGTGAGCGGCGCGAGATCACGGCCGGTGCCGTTCGCGTCGGTATCGGAGATCGGCCGCGCATTCGCTCGCAGCCACGCCCGCAAATCCGCTGCGGCGGTGACTGATTCGCTGGTTGCGGCGGTGCTGCCCATGATTTCTCCCGAAGCTCGACGATCTGATGCGATCAGCTTCATACCTGAAGTAATGTTCAGGTCAAGTCGAGCTGGAAAAGATCGACGGGGCACGGCCGCCGATACTGCGGCCATGCCCCGTCGATCCGGTGAATTCAGAGCGTCGTGCGCATCAAAATCACGTTGTACTGCGAATGCACCGTCGTCAGGAAGTACAGATCACGCCCGGTCTGATAGGGGAAGATCGACGGCGCGTACGCGCTCGGCAGCTCCCGCGTATCGATCAGCACCTCGGGATCGCTCCATGGCCCCTGCGGCGCGGCGGCCCGCCGCATAACCACGGAATTGAACGGATCGGTGGTCAGCGAGACGAACTGACCGAGGTACTCGTTGTACATCACCGACAGCTCGCCGACGCCACCCATGATGGGCGCCGCCGCATCGACATCGCCCTTCTTGCTCCAGTGCTCGCCGTCCCAGTATTCGTATTCGCCCAGGTTCGCGATATCGCCATCGCGCACCCGCGCGACATACGCCGCCCGATTGCGCCCGGATTGGGTGCCGTACTCGTAGACGTACCCGGCGTTCTCGAGGAACGCGTTCATCTGGAAATTGGCATTGGCGCCCTCATTCGGCCGCCGCGTGTTGGTCAGATCGGCCCAGGTCTCCCCATTGTCACCGGAGGCAGCGAGCCCGGAGAAGTTGGTGGTCCACTGGCCGACATCGTCCCAGGTCCGCACCGACATCATGCTCATGAACTGAACGCCGTTGACCGAAATGCCCGCGGTCGGGATGCGGCTGATCTCCACGAATGGGATCTTCGGACTGGGGATCAGGTCCCGCGCCTGGCCGAAGATATCGCGCACGACGCTGTCGAAGTAGATGCCATTGGACGGATCGTGGGTGTGGCTGCGCACCAGAATATTGCTGCGCCACGCCCAGGTGCTGCCAGCCAGCAGATTCGGCAGGCCGAGCCCGGCGGTATCACCGAATGCGGTCAGCATCTCACCGTCGCCGTTGTCCCACATGATGCCGAGGTCGGTGCCGAGCACGTTATAGCTCTGGGTGTTGTTCGGGCTGGCCAGTCCGGTCATCTGGAATACCGCCCTGGTGCGCCCGCTCAGGTTGGGCAGACCGCTGCTGCCGTTGAGGACCGGGATCGGATTGATCGCGTTCGGGTTTGCCGAGGCAGGGGTAGTCGCTATGAGGAGCAAGGCCGATGCTCCTGCCAAAGCCGAGAGCAATGCGGATGCGGACTTGTTCAAAGTCTCTGAGCCCTCCGGTTTCTGGCCGAAGCGGCGCGATAGGCAGTACCTACCGTGTGTGTTGCGCCACATTTCGGCGGGCTGGCAAATCGTTCAAGATATTAACAGTGAAACCGGTGAAATTTGTGGCTTGTGTCACTTGTAGTGAAAGTTGTGAATACCTCGATATCTAAGTTGCCGAAGATTTGCTGCGAGATAAGGCCAGTCGCAGGATCAATGGCAGCTGGGTCGCCCGTTCGATCGCGAAGGTGCGCCGGGCCGATGCGTGCCAGGAGCGATCGAAGAGTTGTTTGGCTCCCGCGACCGCGTGCGGGGAGCGGGTCGCGATGCGGTTGGCGAGTTGCTTCGCCGCCGCGACCGGGTCCGCGGTCACCTCGGTGATCAGACCGATGCGCGCGGCGTAGGCGGCGTCGACGGTATCGGCGGTCATGGTCAGCAGCAGGGCCTGGTCGACGCCGATCAGGCGGGACAGCGTCGCCGCGCCGGTCATATCCGGGACCAGGCCGTGCTTGGCCTCCATGACCGAGAACTCCGCGTCGGGAGTCGCGAACCGGATGTCGGCGGCCAGCGCGATCTGCAGTCCGCCGCCGAAGCAGCGGCCGTGCACCGCGGCGATCACCGGCACGGGCAGTCGACGCCACGCCCAGCACGCCTCCTGGAAGGTGTTGGTGCCGCGCCAGGGCAGCGGGACGAAGTTGCGCACGACGGTGAGCGGATTGCTGGTCGCCTTGGCGACATCGAGTCCGCTACTGAAACTCGGGCCGTTGCCGGACAGGATGACCGCGCGGACGTCCTTGCGACCGGCGATGGTGTGCGCGGTGGTGACGAGGTCGCGCAGCATGTCGATGGTGAGGCCGTTGTGCTTGTCCGGCCGGTTCAGTGTGACGTAGGCGCGATCGCCGTCGAACTGCAGCGCGATGTCAGAGCCCATTCTGCAGATCTTACTCATGAGTCAGTTCATGTCGAGAGCATTGCCCGGACACCTGCGCTTTGTTCTAATCGGACGCAAGTTACCGTCAATGCTGACGGTAAAGAGCGGAGGAATGATGCTGCCACCCGGATTGGATCCGCGAACGCCGGTGCTCGTCGGCGCCGGACAGGTCGTGCACCGCAGCGGTGAGCCGGGACTGCCCGGACCCGTCCAACTCGCCACCGAATCCCTGCGCCGCGCGGGCGCGGACAGCGGCACCGGCGACCGGCTCTTGCGATCGGCCGATCTGATCGCCGCCGCGGCCCCGGTCAGCAGGCCATATCCGGACCTCGGTGCGCTGGTCGCCGTGGAACTCGGCGCTGCGCCGAGGCGCACCCTGCAATCGGTGCGATTCGGCGGTGACGCACCGCAGCGCCTGGTCAATACCGTCGCGCAGGCCATTGCCGACGGACGCTGCGAGGTCGCGCTGATCACCGGGGCCGAATCGGTTGCGTCCTGGAATGCGGCCACCCGCACCGGCGCCGCACTCGATTGGCCCGAACAGGCCGAGGATGTGCGGCCGACCGAGATCATCGGCACCGACCGCGGACCCAATACCGAGATGGAGACCGCGGCGGGGCTGTGGGGTCCGGTCTACTTCTACGCGCTGATGGAGACCGCGCTGCGCGGGCGGCTCGGTCTGAGTGAGACCGCGCATCGGGAGCGCATCGGCGGACTGTGGTCGCGGCTCTCGGCGGTGGCGGCGCGGAATCCGTATGCGTGGCAGCCGAGCGCACAATCCGTCGACGGGGTGCTGACGGCGACGCGCGCGAACCGCATGGTGTCGACGCCGTATCCGAAGCTGCTCGTCGCGAACCTATCGGTGGACCAAGGCGCGGGACTGATCCTGTGCAGTGCGGCGGCGGCCGATGCGGCGGGCGTGCCGCGGGAACGCTGGGTCTTTCCGCATGGCGGCGCCACCGCTACCGACGAGTGGTTCGTTTCCGAACGCGCGGATATGTCCACCTCACCCGCCATTGCCGCGGCCGGGCGGGCCGCGCTGTCCGGTCCGGGGATCGGCATCGACGAGGTCGCGCATATCGATCTGTACTCCTGCTTCCCGGTTGCGGTGCAGGTCGCGGCCGAGGCGCTCGGTCTGCCGATCGACGATCCGGCGCGGCCGCTGTCGGTCACCGGCGGGCTCACCTTCGCGGGCGGTCCGGGCAATAACTACGCGACGCATTCGATCGCGACACTGGCCGGTCGGCTGCGCGCGGACCCGTCGGCCTACGGCTTGGCGAGCGCACTCGGCTGGTACATCACCAAACACGGTATCGGCGTCTACTCGGCGCGACCGCCCGCGCGACTCTTCCGCGCCGTCGAAGCGGAAGTGCCTGCGGCACGGCGTGATACGGCTCCGGGCTATACCGGACCGGTCACCGTCGAGGCGTACACGGTCGCCTATCGCAAGGGCCCCGCGCCCGACCACGCCGACGAACCCGAGGCCGTGGTGATCAGCGCACTGACACCGGCCGGTGCCCGCATACTGGTCCGGGCGTCCGATGCCGACACCATCGCGGCGTTCACCGATGGCGACCCGATCGGCGCGAGCGCCGATGTGGCCGCCGCCAATAGGCTCACCCTGCTCACCACCGAGAGGACCGTCCAATGAGTACAGCAGCGCAAGGTGATTCCGTCAGCGGTGGGGCCGACCTGGTACTGGTCGAACACCGCGATGCAATCACCGTGCTGACGGTCAACCGCCCGGACGCCCGCAACGCCATAAACCTCGCCACCGCGCGGGCCATCGAGGCCGCCGTCGACGAATTCGAGGCCGACCCTGCCGCGCGCGTGCTCGTGCTCACCGGTGCGGGCGGAACCTTCAGTGCCGGAATGGATCTCGTCGCGGCATCGAAGGGCGAGCTGCCGATGACCGCCAACCGTGGCCCGCTCGGCATCGCCGCCAAACCACCTGCCAAGCCGATGATTTCGGCCGTCGAGGGCTTTGCGCTCGCCGGTGGTTTCGAGCTCGCGCTCGCCGGTGATCTCATCGTCGCCGCGAGCAACGCCCAGTTCGGCATTCCGGAGGTGAAGCGCGGCCTGGTCGCCGCGGGCGGCGGTGTGCTGCGGCTGACCCAGCGGCTGCCGCGTCCCATCGCCGCGGAGCTGGCGCTCACCGGCGGGCGCATCGACGCCGAACGGCTCTACCAGCTCGGCCTGATCAACCGGATCACCGAACCCGGAGGCGCGCTCGCGGGTGCGTTGGCCCTGGCGGCCGAAATCGTTGCGGCCGCACCGCTTGCGGTGGCCGCGAGTAAGCGCATCATCGACGAGTCGCCGGATTGGTCGGTCGCCGAGGGCTTCGCGAAGCAGGGCGAAATCGCCTTGCCCGCACTGTTCTCCAAGGATGCCGCCGAGGGTGCGCTGGCCTTCGCGCAGAAGCGCGAACCCCAGTGGCAGGGACAGTGACCAATTGAATTCAGCGTCGCGGAGCGACTCCATGAGGGGTGGTGGTCGGGTGACGGGTGGGCATTCAGCGTCGCGCGGCGACTCCACCGAGCGGGGTGGCCGGGCGACGGGCGGCCTCGAACGCGTTCGGGAGACCCAGGCGCAGCGCCGCTCGCGCATGCGCACGCGGCTGCTGGACGCGGCGGTGGACAGTCTGGTCGAGGTCGGTTACGCGGGCACCACCACGCTCGAAGTGCAGAAGCGGGCCGGGGTGCCGCGCGGCACCCTCCAGCACCACTTCCCGACCAGGGCGGATCTGCTCGCCGGTGCCGTCGAACATCTTGCCGAGCGCCGATTCGCCCAGCTGACACGGGAATTCGAGGCCATCCCGGCCGAAGCGGACCGGCTCGAAACGGCCGTCGAGCTGACCATGCGCATGTTCACCGGGCCGACATTCTGGGCGGCACTGGAGATGTGGGTCGCCGCGCGCACCGATCCCGAACTGCTGGCGGCATTTCTGCCGCTGGAACATCGACTGTTCGACCTGATGCACAACAGCATTCGCGACATCTTCCGTCAGGAGTTTCCCGACGATCCGCGGGTGCCGACCATTACCGAATTCACCATCGAGATCATGACCGGGCTCGCCCTGCGGGTCCTGCTGACCGGCGACCTCGACCGCAACCGAATCCTGCAGCATCGCTGGCGAAATGCGGTGCGCATCCTGCTCGGCACGGCCGATCCGGCCACCCTGACCGAGCCGCGACCGGTCAGGGATGCGGACTGATCGTGTCCAGCAGAACCTTCGCGCATCCGGCCGGATCGTCGAAGAACGGGGTGTGGCCGCTGCCGTGCAGGGTGATGTGGCGGGCGTTCGGGAGCACGGTGCGTGCGCGTGAACTCTGGGTGGCGTAGGTCAGCAGGATGTCGCGGTTGCCCCAGGCGATGGTGACGGGAATATCTGTCAGCGCGCCGATTTCGTGCAGCTTCGCATCGGTGAAGGAGGCGAGGGCGGGTTCGAAGCCGGGTGCGTCGACGCCGCCGCGCGCGGTGTCGATGGCCACCTGCGTATCGATCGCCCACGGCTTGCCGAAGATCAGGGTGAGGAAGGCCGTGCGGCCCGCGGCGGTGCCCAGGACGGCCGACCAGATCGGGCGCAGCGCCCGCGCGAGCTGGCGGGACTTGCCGAGTGACTGCTGGCACCACACGCGGCCCGGGGTATCCCAGAAGCCGATCGGGGAGTAGGCCGTGACCGAGCGGGCCAGCCCACGCGCGCCGAGGTTCAGCGCGATGAGCCCGCCCATCGAATTGCCGGCCAGATGCGGCCGCTCGATGCCCTGTTCGGTGAGGAACTCGAGCAGCGCCTCGGTGAGGGTGTCGACGGTGGTGTGCGCGATCGGTGCCGAACCCCCGAAGCCGGGCAGATCGACGGCGATGACATCAAAGGATTTGGCAAGGGTGTCGATGATCGGCTCCCACACCTGCCAGCGGCTGCCGACCCCGTGTACCAGCACCAGTGGTTCGCCCGCGCCGACCCGATGGTGGTTCAACGTCGTCATATTGCGACGGTAACAGCCGTGACCGGTCGTCGGACCGAGATTTCCGGCCAGCACCCCGACCGGATTTCCGCTGGCAGCCGGCCGAAACGTGGGTACGATAAATGGTATGGCAACGCGTAAGGTCACCCTTTCGCTGGACGAGGCGTCCTGGGCCTTCGCCGAACAGGCGGCGGCTCGCGCGGGGATGTCACCTTCGGCATGGATATCCAAGGCCGCGCGTCGCGAAGCCGTACGGACCGGTGTCGGTCCGGTGCGCGATGTGACGGCCCAGGCCGCGGCGGACGAGGCGGAGCTGACCGCCGCCGAGGAGGAGATGCGTGCGCAGGGGTGAACTGTGGATCTATCACCCACACGGTTCGCCGCGGCGCCGTACCGTCGTGCTCATCAGCAGTGATGGCATCAACGAATCACCGAGACAGTGGCTGATCGCCGCCGAGGTCGTCGACGAGGATCCGCAGGACATCCTGGCCGTACCCGTCGAGCGGCACGGGTGGGTGCACGCCGGGAATATCGGCCGCATCTATCGCGGCTGGCTGGCCGAGCCCATCGATGAAATGGAATCGGATGCGCTGGAACGGTTGGATACCGCGTTGCGTGCGGCCATGGATCTTTGACCCTGCTCGGCCGATCCGGCTGCCCTCGAGTGTGTCTCCGGACTGGGAAGTCGCTCACTCGGCTACCGCCGCGCGCTGTACGGCATTATCGTTGCGGCGCCACGCGGTGGCCGTCACATGTGCAGACTGAACTGAGAAGAGGAATCAGGTGCGGACCTTCCTTATCGCCGCAGCGCTCGTTGCGCTGCCGGTATTGGCGGCGTGCGGTAACGACAAGGCCGCGGACCAGCCCGCGGTAACCCAGGCCGACCTCGCCAAGTCGCTACAGGACAAGGGCCTCAAGAACAAGGCGCTGGCCGACTGCGCCGCGAAACTCTATGTGGACCAGGGCATTTCGCAAGAGGGCCTGCGCAAGATGATCAGTGACGAATACGATGCCAAGGCCGCCGACCCCAATAACTTCGGCATGAGCCAGTCCGATGCCGACAAGGCCCGCGAGGCCAACTCCAAGATCTTCACCGAATGCCGCGGGAGCTGAGCTGATCACTGCGCGGTCGTGTCAGTCCGTCAGTGCGATGGGCTCCCGCGGTGGCCCGGCGACCAGAAGATCTGCCACTAGCGAGTGCAGGTCGCCGGGTACCAGTCGGTCGTTGGTCGTATTCAGCTCGGCCGAGGTCCACCAGTGGTGGCCGGTGATCGAGCCGCGCTCCTGCGCAGTGAAACCCGTTGTGTCGATGTCGAAACCGATGACGCGGGCGAGAAAGTAGTGCTCCTGCCAGTCGTAGTCGACGCCGTTGCGCGCGACGGTCAGGTGACGGCGCCACACCTCGGGGCCGAGTTGGAATTCGGCTGGACCGGTCTCCTCGCGCGCTTCGCGGGCCGCAGTCTGCGCCAGTGTCTCGCCCGGCTCGCGACCGCCGCCGACCGTGAACCAGAAGGTGTGGCCGTCGGATTCGTCGGTGCTGGACAACAGCAGTAGGCGGTCTCGTTCGTCGAGTAGGAGCAGTCGGACGGAAGTACGCGGAATCTGTTCGGCGCGTTCTGGTTTCGACTGCACGGGCGGTCCTCTCGACGGTCAGGCGACGATGGTCAGGTCGACGTGTGCTGGAGAGCCTGCGGTCAGGGCCTCGGCAATTCGGATCGCCTTTTTGAGGGGGAGTACATAGGTGGCTCGGGATTTGTCGGGGAACAGTGAGGTGGACCAGCGGCTGGTGCCGATGGTCACCTCGACTTTCACCGAGCCGAAACCGGTGGCACGAGGTGCGTACTTTTCCTCGATCTCATCCGCTATCGCCTCGGGTATATCGATGAAATGCCATGCGCCCTGGCCATGGTGTTCCCATATCTCCGCCGTGAAGGAGTATCGCGCGCCGGTCACTCCGTGACTGTAGCGATGGTCACCGACATCGTTGGCGGCCCTGGTCAGGCGGCTGGGCAGTGTGTCGAGGGGGCTGGGACGGTGAGATCGATGAGGTAGTGGTCGGCGGCGGAGGTGGTGCAGGGGGTGCGGCTGTAGATGCCGTGGCCCCAGCCGTCGTAGGTGAGCAGGGTGGTGTCAGGGGTTTGGGCGGCTACCCGGGTTGCCCATTCGAGTGGGGTGGCGGGGTCGTGCCGACCGTTGAGGACGAGGATCGGCGGGGTGCCCTCGGTGCGCGGGCGGTGTGGGAGGTTCTGCGGCGGGGTCGGCCAGCCCGAGCAGAGAGTGCCTGCGGCCCAGGCGAAATGGGCCCGCAGCGTGGGGGTGTTGCTGTTCTGCTCATGCCACTGCTGGGTCCAGTCATCCTGATCGGTGATGTCGAACTTCCAGTCCGCACAGAAGATTGCCTCCGGGGTTGGTGTCGGCTCGCCCGATCGCTGGGCTGCGGCAGGCTGGGGCGAGGCTGGTGGCTGGGCGGTGAGAGCCTGTAGATCGGTGGTCAGACCGGCCCAATCAGGGTTGTACAGCCGTTGTGTCACTTTGGTGCTCAGATCCATCGGGTCGAGCACCCGCTCCGGCTTGGCAAGGTCGCGCAGTTCCCCACGCCCGGCCCTGGCGAAGAGTTCGCCGTAGACCCGGTGCACGTCCGTGCCGTGCAGCGTGCACGTCTCGTCGCGTTCGCACCACGCCGTGTATTCCTCGAAGGCGTCCTGTCCCGCACGCGCTTCGGATGCGAAGAAACCGCGTCCGTCGAGGCTGTGGTCATCCACGCTGTCCAGCAGCGACGCCCGCAGCCGCCGCGGGAACAGCTCCGCGTACGCCTGCCCAGCCATGGTCCCGTACGACCGGCTGTAGAGGCTCAGCTGATCCACCCCGAGCGCGACCCGCAGTGCCTCCACATCACGCGCGACGCTCACGGCATCGAGATGATCGACCAGCGGCCCGGTATGTTCCCGACAGCTCGCCGCGAGATCCCTTGCATAGGAACGAACTTCGTCGATCCGACCGCCGAGACCCGGCACCATATTCGGCCGATGCCCAACCAGCCCGGCATCGCAGCGCAGCGGATGGCTGCGCTTCACCCCACGCGGATCGAGGCTGATGATGTCGAATCGTGCCTGCAGTTCGGGCGAAAACTTCCCGCCCTTCAAGATGTCGTCCACACCGGAGCCCCCCGGCCCGCCGGGCAGCGAAACCAGCGTCCCCAGCTTCCGTCCGGGATCATCGGCCTTGTCCCGGACCACAGCGATATCGATCGTCGCACCATCCGCGCTGTCCCAATCGATCGGCACAGTGACTGTCGCACAGTCGAATTCGGCATTCTCCTGACAGGGCCGCCAGTCCGGGCTCGGTGTCCGACTCGATGCGGAGGTGCAGCCGACCAAAGCGGCCGGTATCAGCGCGGCCGCCAGGGCAGCGCAGAACATAGTGCGGAAAACCATGACGCGATCCTCACCTCGCCGCCCGGCCACCCACATCCCTCCGGCGAGCCATCCCCCGCTCACACCCCAGTACTGGACTACGGATTCGGCCATTCGGATACGGCTTACTTGGGCCGCCCCGAATGACCGAATCTCTAGGCGGGGAACGGCTTTCGCGATAGCATCGGATTTGGACTGCCGTATGCTCGGGTGCTAGCTGGCGTATTCTGGCCGGTCGACGTACGCATTATGGGTTCGCAACTGCGACTCGAATGGATTTCGAAGCCATCCATAGGTAGGAGAAGGCATGAAAAGCCTGGTCAAAGGTGTGGGAATGGTTGTCTTGGCCCTCGCCGTAACGGTGCTGCTGACGCAGTCGGGTCTGCCTCGTCGGATGATGCCGGGAACGAAAAAGAGCTGACTCAGCTGACAGACGATCCAGCGACCCGAAGTGCTCGACCATAGCCATAGCTTCCAGGAAGTTGTCGGCGAGCGCTTCGGGGACGGGGGTGTCGCTGCCGAATGTGACTGCGTGCCCACCCTCTTCGCGCCACCATTGCGGAATCCAGGGCCAGAGTCTGCGGGTGTTCATCTCCAACGCTCTGTCACTGTCGGCGATGGCTCGCATTGCCGAGCGGAAGCGGTCCTCGAAGCGGCGCGGGTCGAACGGGCCGGCATCCACGGTGGTCATCGACGCCATTTGCGGTGTCGCGAGAATGCTTGCGGCGCTTACGGGTAACTCGTCAGCAGTACCAAAAGGTCTGGTATCAGCGGATTTTGCGCCCGGACCCCGTCGAGACGCTGAGGGTGCAGCAGCCCTACCGGCTACCGGAGTGAACGGTCCCTGATCAGGGCTGAATATCTTGTTTGAGCCGATGACGGGAATCGAACCCGCGCTGTCTGCTTGGGAAGCAGAAGTTCTACCATTGAACTACATCGGCAGTGCGTTATGCGCGTTCGCGACTCTATCAGACCAGGCGCTATGTCGGTCAACTCCCTTGATCCGGAGTCCGGACCGGGCGTGTTCGAGGCCCAGGTCCGGATCTACTCCAGATTTCAGCTGAGGTCGGCGAAGTCATCGAGGTGCTTGCGGGCATCGGGGCCTTCGTGAGCGGGTTCGACGTAGTGCCGCCTGGTCGTGACGCTGCTGGCGTGGCCGAGCTGGGCGGCCGCCATCTCGATGACTTTCTTATGCCGAAAGGAACCGGGGATCTGCGGCAAAGCCGCACTGTCCGAATGCCTTTCGACAGAACGGTGCACGACTCTGTCGCGGTAGGTGGCGGCCACTCGTGAAACAAGCTGGTCGCCTGAAGGTGACAACTGGCCTCGTCGAGTCCGAGCGCGATTCCGGACCAGTGCGCGACCTCGCGGTCTATCGGGCGAGGTTGAAGTCCAGGACAGCATTACGTGAGGCGATGCAGGCCAAGAGTGTGCCTGGATGAGCGCATCGGGTGCGGCGATAGCGCCGAACTCGGCGACCCCTCCGCACCCGGCATGCGGTCGCCGGACCGGACGCCTCGACCCACCAGGATGGTTCGGCCTGGCCTCCAGGGTTTTTGGATCAGCGGCAAGCTCCCAGGACCGGCGAGGCCCGGCAAGCGTCGGGGCGCATCTCCGTGGAAAATACCGTCCAGTCCACCCTGTTGTGCAAGGAGCGAGTATGCCGCCCGAACAAATTCCGCCCGACGGTGCAGGCGACGGCACACCCACGTTGTACTTCGACCCGGACACCTTTCCGAACACCGTCTCGGGCGTGGCCAGCGCTTGCGATCACATGTCCACCGTGGTGGCGACGAATCCGAAGACGCCCGGCCACTCCCAGGGCGACTTCGGTACCGTCGGGCAGGCGTGGCTGGAATTCCACCAGGCCTGGGCCGACGAGGCCGTATACGCCATGCGGGCGTTGGGAGTGCTGGTGGGGTTGCTCCCTGCGGCGAGCACCGATTACCAGCACACCGACCACGGCGGCGGAGCGGCCATCACCCGCGACGCGAGCGGATTCGGCCACGGGTCGAACACCAACGGCGGGTCCGGGCACGGTGATGGCAATTCTGGAAATTCGGCGACCCCTCCGGGACCCCGCCGCCTCGGGCACCGGCCGGACCTATGAGTTCGGACGGGGCCTCGGCCCTAAAGTTGGTGCTGGACCAGCTGGACCAGATATCCGGCGCATACTGCACACCGGCGCACCTAAAAGGGCTGATCAAGGCTGCCCTGCTGGTTCCGGCGCCGGAGGGCAGCCCTGGCACGATCGACAATCAGGCGGCAACCTACAAGACGGCCGGGGACACTACCCGTACCGCCGGGATGGACCTGATGCATGTGGTCTCGTCGGCATTGCCCACGGCGTGGCGGGGCGCGGCGGCCGAAACCGCCGGGCAAGCGCTCGGCTCCGTGGCCTTTCAAGGCATGAGCATCATCAGCGGGTTTGAGGGCGGCCACAAGGTGCTGACCACGTGGGCAGGCAAACTGCGCGAGGCCCAGAAGCGCGACGGGGACGGCCGTAAACAGCTGAACGAAGCCAACGACCTGGTGAAGTCGGTGACCCCGGTCAACCCCCGCTTCGGGCCATTGCGGCCCCAGGGCTTGATGCAGGCCCTGGGGCAGGCGAAATCAGGCTGTCGCGACATGCTCGCCGCCGCACAGCTGGCCCACGGCGCTGCGGACGACGCGATCAAAGCGCTGAAGCAGTCCGCCCTGGCGGCACGGGCACGCCAGATCACCGCCCCGGGGGTCGACCCGCTCAGCGCCGTCAGCCTGGCCTACACCGGAGATGGTGCCGGGACCAGCATCGACCCCGGCGTTCTCAATCCGTCCGCGATGGCAAGAGCCTCCCAGCAACTCGCCACCATGTCGCCCGCCGACCGTGCGGCATTCGAGAAACTCGTGGCCGACGCGCAGTCGCCACAGGAGGCCGCCTATCTCTGGAAAGCATTGGGCGCGGGCTACAACATCAGCCAGGTCGCCGCATACGACCAGGTCATCCACCCGTTCGGGAACGACCTCCCCTGGTTGACCAAACATCTCAACCCCCAGGTCCACAATAACAACACCACTCCGGGATCGATGAACCGAAAGGTGTTGAGCTATGACGGCGTCGAGTGGGCACCAGAGGAACCCGGCGCCAACGTCGATTACTACCTCTACGGTCAGGGCAATTACAACGATTGCGTCGCCGCGTCGACCGTGGTGGCGAAACTGAGCGCCGATCCCGTGCAAATGCTGGGAGTTACAACCGGTCAGGGACCCGCCGCGGTCGCTGGCGACTCTGTCGGCAACGACAGCCTCGGCGCGGTGCACAACCGGTTGCAGAACCTCTACCTCCACAACTACGACGTCGGGCAGACCGCCGATGGTGTGGCCCACCCGAACACGACGAACGGCATCGCCGCCAAGGGCCAAGCGGCGCTCGACGGCTCTCTGCTCTCCCCTGCCACTGGCAGCACCTACCAGATCCAGTCGCTGGACGACCCGGCGGCGCGTCAAGCCGCCCTGCCCGGCATCCAGGCCGCGGCGAGCGCGGGCAAGCCGGTACCCGTCGACGTATACGGTCAAGAACAAGTCGTGGACCGGTCGATTCCACACCATAGGCCGGAGCTGTACTCCCAGGCGGTACGCCACCAGATGGTGATCGTCGGTGCCCACGGCAACGAACTGGAGATCTACAACCCATGGGGCTACACCCAGTGGGTTACGACCCAACAGTTCGTCGATGGGCAGTTGGGCGCGCTCACCTCGGCAGACGGCTCTCCCGACGGCGGCCTGCCCAATCCCTATGAAGTGCAGGTGCCGCAATGAGCTGGCGCACGGGCCGCTCGAACGACGAGCTGCGCGGCCTCGACGTGCCCGCCGCGCTCGTGGCGGGCATGCCCGAACCGGGACCGGCTCGCCGAATCCTCTTCGCCGAAGCCGCCATCGCCGCATCACTGGCGGCACAGGACCTCGGCGTCGGCCCGCATCCAGTGCGGTTCCTGGCCGGTTGCGTCCGCTCGCTCGGTCTCGACGGCGCGCTGCAGCTCCCCGAGCCGCTCATCGGCGACCAGCCCACCCGGCTGGTGCGGGAATGGATGTCCGCTGCCCACACCGGCCCCGACCCCGACATCGCCCGCGACGACCTCTTCGCTCGCTGGCTCGAGGCGGTGGCCCTGCTGATCGAGGTGCGCCAGCAGGCGCTACACCCCGGCCAGCCGGGCGACCGAGGCGGTGGTGCACCGGCCGAGGGCGGCTAGACGAGTAGTGGTCTGCGCGGCGGGCGTCCCGGCTGCTCACCCTGCGGTGGCTGCGGAGCGTGTTCGAGCAGGCGCTACGCTCGTCGGCGTGCTGCTTTCCGATCGTGACATCCGTGCGGAGATCGCCGCTGGGCGTCTCGGCGTCGAGCCGCTGCTGGAAAATCTGATCCAGCCGTCGAGTATCGATGTGCGTCTGGACCGATTCTTCCGGGTATTCGACAACACCCGCTACACCCATATCGATCCCGCGCGACGCCAGGACGAGCTGACCAGCCTGGTCGAGCCCGACGATGGTGAGCCGTTTGTGCTGCATCCGGGCGAATTCGTGCTCGGTTCCACGCTCGAGGTGTGCACGCTGCCGAGTGATCTGGCCGGTCGGCTGGAGGGCAAGTCGAGCCTCGGGCGGCTCGGTCTGCTCACCCACTCGACGGCGGGGTTCATCGACCCGGGCTTCAGCGGTCACATCACGCTGGAACTGTCGAATGTGGCGAACCTGCCGATCACCCTGTGGCCCGGTATGAAGATCGGCCAGCTGTGCCTGCTGCGCCTGACCAGCCCGGCCGAGCACCCGTACGGCAGCGCCACTGCGGGCTCGAAGTACCAGGGGCAACGCGGCCCGACCCCCTCCAGGTCCTACCTCAACTTCCCGCTGCCCACCTAGTACCAGGTTCTCGTGGGTCGGAAGTGGCGCCGCGTTGCGGCCGGAATCCACAGCAGCGCCAGCACGATCACCGACAGCGTCCAACCCGCCAGCAGTGCCGCGTGGGCTCCGCTGGAGGAGAACAACATCCAGACCACGAACCGGCCGATGAACTGACCGCCCAGCAGGAACGAGATCGTGATGCGCGCCCAGTTCCGCCCGCGCACCACCGGCAGTATGAGCGCTGCATAGACCGGCCCGCTGATCAGGTGGAACACCGTGCCGACATGCCAACCGAACGGCGGCCACAACAGCACGATGATGTGATCGATCGCATGGATGCCGATCCCGAGGGCGGCGATACGCACGGTTATCGGAGTCCCGGACATGTTCGGAACGCTACGGAGCCAGCGCGCACGGTATTGGATAAAACGGCCACGGAAGAATTCGCCCGATTCAAATGGCCTCCACGTTGTACCGCCTGAGCCCGCGCGGCTTCGAACAACAAGTCTTCTGGGGGACCAACTTTGAACGAGTCACCTCCGGATCCGTCGGTTCTGGGCCGGTCGCCTCCGGGTCGGCACGGCGGAGTGAGTTGCGGCTGGGGACTGTCTCTGGCGGGGGCCTCTGGATGGGTCGCGGCTGGACCAGTCACAACCAGGTGAGTCGCGGTGGGTGGCTTGTCACGAGGGAAGGTGACCCTGGATGTATCGCCTCACGAACCGGCGCTCGACGAATTCGCCAAGCCGAGTAGGTGTCCGGGCGTTGTTCCGGCGAAGCGCTGGAAGTCTCGACACAGATGGGACTGGTCGTAGAAACCGAAATCGCTGGCCAGAGCGCCTATTTCGATCTCGGGCATGACCGTCAGGGCGGCAAACACGCCCGAGAAACGCATCAGCGATCCATAGGTCTTCGGCGACAGACCGACCTGTTCGGTGAACCGTCCGCGGAAATGCCTTCGACTCCAGCCGGATTCCACGACTAGATCGGTGAGCGGCGTTGTGCCCCCTGATATCTGCAGTTGGCGAACGGCCGACACGATCGCCGAGTTGGTCTCCGCTTGCGCCGATCGGTTCCGAAGGTAGTCGCCGACCAGCTCGAATCGCCGTGACCAGCTTGCCGTCTCCGCCAGCAGTTCGGTGAACCGCCGCGCCGAGTCGCCGAAGAGCTCGCCCAAATCCACTGCGGTATTGCGTATTTCATCGAGCGGCACTCGGAGTAGCCGCCGCGCCGCCAATGGCTCCAATTGCACCTGCACACTGCGCATCCGCCCGACATGCTCGGCTGTGCCCGCCCGATCGTGCAACCCGATCACCAGTGCGGCCGGATCCATGGCCCGCCCCGCGAACGTACCCTCCATCGCGAAGACGATTTTCACCGTGCCACCCGGAATCTTGCGCCTGCGTACGGGTCTCGGCTCCAGCACATCGAAGCCGAAGCATCGGATCACATCGAGACCGGATAAGGCGGGGCCGTGCACGATGTTGCGGGCGTCGACCTGATAGGTCCCACGCAGATCCGCTGCCCTTTCGCTGCCCATCGGTCCACGGTAGATCGCGTGAACCGACCAAGAACGACCGACCGAGTCCGCCCCTGTCGACTGCCAGTTGAGGGGCGGACTCGGCAGGTCCGGCGCCGAGCGGCGGGGACCGACGACGCATTCAGTCCCCGCCGCCCGCCCCCACCGCGAGGGCCGTCGTGATGATGACGGATAGCGGTGGGAGCGTGTCGCCGCGACTCGGTGGGTTGACCCAGAAGCACCCTTCCCGGGTCCACCGGCCGAGCCCGGTCGGCAACATCACGGCGCTGCCGATGGCGGGTATGCCGATATCGAGACGGTTCAGCACCTCCAATACCTGCGCGCCCGGCCGACTGTCCGGCTCGGCAAGGAAGCTCCAGCGGATCTGCCTGGCGAGCATGGGGCCCCTCGTCCCCTGCTGTTCCAGTGCGGCCCTGACCTTTTCGGCCCGAACCGTTGGCAGGTGGACAACGCAGACCCGGCCGGTGATGGGCAGCATCACGAATCCGCCACGTTCGGTTACCGGTAGTTCGAATTCGTGCCGGTAGAAGGCCGCCCAATCGTCGACCGTCCTGAGTTTGTCCGCATTCACAACCAACTCCTTGCCTCCTCCGTTCAAGGGTCCTGCGCGAGACGACGATTCGGCTATGTCCACCTGCCCGCCTTCCGCTGCCATTCCGCTGCCCCTGATAGCGGAATGCTTTTGGATGTGGCCGCACTCACAAACCGCTCGTACCCTGGGAAGGAGTTCGTTTCGGAAGGGATGACACCGTGGTCCGGCACTGGTCAGGTAGAGAGGCCCGTGCGCTTCGCGATGCCAGGCGGATGAGTATCCGAGAGTTCGCGGCACACCTGGGAGTGCACGAGCGCCTGGTATCGAAGTGGGAGGCCGGTGGCGCGCGGGTCCATCCACGCCCGATCAACCAAGCCGCCCTCGATACCTCGCTGGCCAGGTCCGACGATGTTGTGCGGGCACGGTTCGCGGCCATGATCGATCAGCCGGTAGTCGATCGACCGGCCGAGCCCGGATTCGACAGGCGGGCCGGCGCAACGGCCCGCGCCAGCTATTCCAGTGACGCGGACCTTTTAGCTCTCATAGACGCCGGTGCGGTGAGAGGTGATGCGTTAGCAGCGATTTCAGAGAGGGATCTGATCATGGCGGCTGCCCACGAGGCGAGCGAGCACGCCGGGAAGGCAGAGAGTACCAATGTGGGTGCCACCACCTTGGAACAGCTCGACGCCGATGTCACGCGCATCGCGAATGATTACGTGCACGTCCCACCGGTGCCGATGATGGTGGAGATGCTGCGAGTCCGACGCCGGGTATACCGGCTGTTGGAAGGACATCAGCGCCCCGCCGACACCAGCCATCTCTACCTGCTGGCGGGCACACTGTCGGGACTACTCGCCAACGCGAGTACCGACCTCGGGTACTTCGATGCCGCGGGCGAGCAGAT
The DNA here is from genome assembly GCF_040609795.1 of Nocardia sp. NPDC004604. NCBI lineage: Bacteria > Bacillati > Actinomycetota > Actinomycetes > Mycobacteriales > Nocardiaceae > Nocardia > Nocardia sp. NPDC004604. The sequence continues at coordinate 53,204 of NZ_JBEXLC010000024.1, read as the reverse complement.
CAGAGCGGCCTGGGCCTACTCGGAACTGTGCGGACACAACGGATTGCGCGCCTGGACCCGCGGCATGCACGCGCTCATCGAATACTGGTCCGACCGGCCGCGCCGCGGCGTACTGCTCGCGCAGAGCGGGCAGGAGTTCGCCGAATCGGCCACGGCCAAGGTTCGACTATTGAATATCGAGGCCAGGATCTGGTCTCGATTGGGCAGTCATGCCGATGCCGACCGCTGCATTCGCGCCGCGGACGACGCCCGCGAGGCGTCCGAGAGCGACAGCCTGCACGACGAGGTCGGCGGTGTCTTCGGCTTCAACGAGGCGAAGGCCCACTACTACGCGGGCGCGACCTATATCCACCTCGGCCAGGCCGAACCCGCACTGGCCGCGACCCAGCGGACCATCGAGCTGTATGCGAACGGCCCCTCGGAGCAGCGCTCCTACGGCGCCGAAGCATTGGCCCGGGTGGACAATGCCGCGGCGCATCTGATCAATGGAAGTCTCGACGGCGCGGCCGCCGCACTGGTTCCGGTGCTCGGGCTCGCCGAGGACAAGCGCATCGCGCAACTCGAAGAACGGCTCGTCGGCGTACGGCGGCGGATCGCGGGACCGGCGTTCCGCGATGCGGTGGAAGCGCGCTACCTCGATGAACGGATCGAAGAATTCTGCGGATCCACTGCGGCCAAAGGCATCCCGCCGGGTAGCTCAACGACCTGAGTAGCGATTGCCGCCGAGCGACGCCCGCACTCACATCACCACCGCGGAGCGAGTCTTACGAGCGACCCGTTCGCGGCCCGTCTCGCGTCCGCGCGAAGGCGCGGCCATCGAACTCAGCCGAGTCGGCTAAGCGCATGCGACGCAGTCGCGAGTCTCGACGGCTCGGACGCGAGGCCCACCCGTCGCCCGACCACCACCCCTCATCGAATCGCTAGACGATGCTGAATACTCGGGGCAGCGAACACGCCGCGCCCGCGCGGCCAAAAACACCGTTGCACGGGATGGCACCATAGGACGGGTGAGTCCAAGCCATCTCCCGCATCACCCGCCGCGCACGCTGGAGCAGTCCACCAAGCTGCAGAACGTCCTCTACGAAATTCGTGGACCGGTACACGCGCATGCGGCACGGCTGGAGGCGGAGGGGCATCGCATCCTCAAGCTCAATATCGGCAATCCGGCCCCGTTCGGATTCGAGGCGCCCGATGTGATCATGCGCGACATCATCGCCGCGCTGCCGTATGCCCAGGGCTATTCGGAATCCAAGGGCATCCTCTCGGCCCGGCGCGCCATCGTGACCCGCTACGAACTGGTCCCCGGCTTCCCCGAACTCGATGTCGATGACGTCTACCTGGGCAATGGTGTCTCCGAGCTGATCACCATCACCATGCAGGCGCTGCTCGACAACGGTGACGAGGTGCTGATCCCGGCGCCCGACTATCCGCTGTGGACCGCCATGACCAGCCTGGCCGGCGGTACCCCGGTGCATTACCTGTGTGACGAGTCCAATGGCTGGCAGCCCGATATCGCCGATATCGAATCGAAGATCACCGCCAAGACCAAGGCGCTGCTGGTCATCAATCCGAACAACCCGACCGGCGCGGTGTACTCCACCGAGGTGCTCCAGCAACTGGTCGACCTGGCGCGCAAACATCAATTGTTACTGCTGGCCGATGAGATCTACGACAAGATCCTCTACGACGATGCCAAGCACATTTCGCTGGCGACGCTCGCGCCCGATCTGCTCTGCCTGACCTTCAACGGACTGTCGAAGGCCTACCGGGTCGCGGGCTACCGCTCCGGCTGGCTGGCGATCACCGGACCCAAGGAGCATGCGGCCGGTTTCCTCGAGGGTATCGATCTGCTCGCCTCGACCAGGCTTTGCCCGAATGTTCCCGCGCAGCACGCGATTCAGGTGGCGCTCGGCGGACATCAGAGCATCGAGGATCTGATCCTGCCCGGCGGGCGACTGCTGGAGCAGCGCGATGTCGCGTGGGAGCGGCTGAACGTCATCCCGGGCGTGTCGTGTGTGAAGCCGAAGGGTGCGCTCTACGCGTTCCCGAAGTTGGATCCGAACGTCTATGAGATCCACGATGATTCGAAGTTGATCCTGGATCTGCTGCTGCAGGAGAAGATCTTGATGGTGCAGGGGACCGGATTCAACTGGCCGCATCATGATCATCTGCGGATCGTCACGCTGCCGTGGGCACGCGACCTCGCGGTCGCGATCGAGCGCTTCGGGAACTTCCTGTCGAGCTATCGGCAGTAGGGGATAGCGACCGGTCGGTCGGTAAATGTCCCGCTCTAGCGCGTTTCGGGCAACCGCGCCGCCCCGCTTCGGGGTTCAAAACATACTCTGCGTACGGATAGTTGGGAGTTTTAGTTACTAGCTAGCGCTAAACGAGACTTTTTGTGTACAGTGTCTCTTGGCACTTCGAGTGCCCGGTCAAGTTGTCTACCCCCCCTGGACAACCTGACCTCGGGTTAGGCTGCCTACCCCCCTGGGCGCCAACCTGCGGGCGGCGGAGACATCCCCCTGCTCTCCGCCGCCCCCTCCCGCTTTCTCCACCGAATGCCGCATCGCGCAGCGATGAGGGGTGATAGCTGGGTGACGGGTGGGCAATTTACCGACGCCAGGTCGTTCGATGTCCGGTCCGCGAAACCGATCTTGAAAATGAAATCCTTTAAGCTCGCACCCGGGACGACAGACGAAAAGGTAGGAGTCCGGTGAGCCAGCGACCGACAACACCACGCGTCTCGCGCACTGCGGGGACGAGCGCCGAGGCGGCGTCATGAGTGACCATCACCACCATCACCACGACCATTCGGGCCCCATTGCCATCGGAGCGACTGCCGCCCGCGTCGTCGTCGGGCTGCTCGCCGCGATCGGTGCCGTCGTCGTCATCGCCGCCATCGTGCTGTGGCCGAGCAGCCAGCACATCGATATCCCGCTGCCGATGCAGAACGCGGGCGGCGGCGCGGTGCAGACCGAGGCCGGAACCGTGGTGCTGCAGGATATCGGTGCATGCGGCAGCAGTTCGATCGGCAAGGTGTTCATCGATAAACCCGAACAGCCGCGTGCCGCTGGCTATACCTGCCAGCGCAGTCTGATCAGCATCGATTCGGGTCCGCACAAGGGCAATCGCACCCTGTTCGAAATCGCGCCCGGCCCGGGACAGCCCGATCTGCACGCCGGTGACCACATCCGGATCGTCCGCCAGACCGATCCGAGCGGAATGCCGCTGTATTCGTTCGAGGACTACTCCCGCGGGCTGCCGCTGACGCTGATCGTGCTGGCCTTCGTGGTCGTGGTCATCGTGGTCGCGCGCTGGCGCGGCCTGCGGGCGTTGCTCGGTTTGGGCTTCGCCTTTGCGGTGCTGGTGCTGTTCATGCTGCCCGCGCTGCTGGACGGCAAGCCCGCGATTCCGGTCGCGCTGGTCGCGGGTGCGCTGATCCTGTATGCCGTGCTCTATCTCGCACACGGTGTGAATCTGCGGACCAGTTCGGCGCTGCTCGGCACCCTGACGTCGATGATCGTGGCGGCGGTGTTGTCCTGGGTGGCCATCAAGATCACGAATCTGACCGGGCTATCCGAGGAACAGAACACCAACGTCGCCACCTACATTCAGCACGTCAGCATTACCGGTCTACTGCTGGCCGGCTTCATTATCGGCTCGCTCGGTGTGCTCAACGATGTCACCATCACCCAGGCGTCGGCCGCCTTCGAACTCGCTGCCATCGACGAATCCGCCTCGCGCCGTGAGGTCTTCACCGCCGCCATGCGCGTCGGCCGCGACCATATCGCGAGTACCGTCTACACTCTGGTCCTGGCCTACGCGGGCGGCGCGCTCCCATTGCTGCTGCTGTTCAGCGTCGCGGGCCGCTCCATTCGCGACGTTCTGACCGGTGATGCGGTCGCCATCGAAATCGCTCGCTCCTCGGTCGGTGGTATCGCGCTGGCCCTGTCGGTCCCGCTGACCACCGCCATCGCGGTCATGCTCGCGCGTCCGTTCGGTCGCAAGCCCGAACCAGTGACCCCCGCCCGCCGCCACTCCCGGCACGCGAAGTCCGAGTCGACCGGACCGGCTCGGCGCTCGGGGGGTTCGTCGCGCTCGTCGGCAGCGTCCAACCCGTCCGGCATAGCGGTCGCGACCGATACGAGAGATACCGGACGCCAGCGGATCTCGGATCACACCGGGGATGAGTCGGGCACCGGCTCGCACAGGCGGGTCTCCCGGGACGATGAATCGGGTACCGGCTCGCACAGGCGGGTCTCCCGGGACGGGCAACCGAATCCCCGGGCATACGAACGCAATCGCAGCTACCGGAGCGATCCGCAACCGTACGAACCTGATTACGACACCGACCCCCGTGGCTATCGCACCCCCGACCTCCGCGGCTACGAAGGCCACTGGGGCGACGACAGTTCCGGTCCCCGCAGGTAACCGCCGCTATCGCGGTCGACGACCACACACGCGGTCACCGCACAAGCGATCGCGCACGTGCCGTAACCATGGCACATGTGTCGCGATCAAAGGCGCTGTACATGCAGTTCGATCGGACCAGGCGGGACTCGGCCCGACCCCGGCACCATACCTCTTGTGCTAGCTCCACCCTCCGCCCGACTTCGCGCTCCGCCCGACTCGGCCCGCCGACCAACCGGTCAATCGCCACCAGGGCCACCTGACCAGTCGAGAATGTGCTGGTGCAGGGGAGCTCTCGGCGTTTGCCTGCATGAGTGCATGGTGATCGGTTGTCCAGGGGTGCCCGACTTGGCGCGCTTCATTCTGTGGCCCTGGCATTGTCCCCCGGGGCTCAGTGTGGCCCGGGTGGCGGGAAGGGGAAGACCTCCGGCGGAATGGTCGGCACCACGATCGGCGGAAGACCCGGCACGACAATGGTATTCGGGCCGGGTGTGGTGGGGGGCGGCTCCGTTGTCGTCGTCGTGCGGCGCGGGGGCGGTGCGGCGAGCGATTCGCTGGTCTCGGTGGTGCTGCCCGGGGCGACGGCGATCTGTGGGTCGAGGGTGGTGGTGCGCGGCGCGCTGGTCGGGGCGACCGAGGTGGGGCGGTCGCTGCTCTGCGAATCGCGCTCGAGGACCTGTGGGCCGTAGCCGAGTCCGAGTCCGATGGCGGCGACGACGGCCAGTGCGCTGACGGTCAGCACCGCGCCATTGATCTCCCGCTTGCCGCGGCGGCCCTTGGATGGTGCGGCAAGCCAGGCGGGGGCGAGTTCGTCGTCATCGAGCAGCCGAGCCGCGACCGGCGCGTGGTGTTGCGGGGTGGCGACGACGGTGCGAATCGGCCGGGCCAGCATGGCGGCGCCGCGGGTGACCACGGTCTCCGGGCTGTCGGGAACGATGACCGGTACGCCCATCCACCGTTCGAGCACCTTGGCGATCAGCGGAATTCGGGCGCAGCCGCCGATCGCGAGCACACCGTGCACCGGGCGGTCGGAGCGCACGATGACATCGCGCGCCATGCGTGCCGACGATTCGATCGCCAGCATGATGAGGGCTTCGAAATTCTCCTGGGCGAGCAGCACCAGACCCTGTTCGCTGGGCAGCGCCACCGCGGTATTGGTCGACAGCTGTTCCTTGGCCTCGCGGCACAGCGCATCCAGGGCGGCCAGCCCCGCCGAATCCGGCGGATGCGCGATCCGGCCGGAGGCGATCTGCTGTTCGCGGATCAGCGAATCGAGGTAATCGCCGCTGATATCGCTGGTGCGTTCGCTGTGGCGGATCTCGCGGGTCTGGGTGTCGACGACGCTGACCGTCAGTCCGGAGCTGCCGAGGTCGTAGACGACCAGTGAGGAGATGCCGCGAATATCCCCGGTGGACTGGGCGAATTCGAGCGCCGCCACGATTTCGGGCACCAGTTCGTAATTGGTGAGCTGCTGACGCGCCATGGCCGCCCGCAGCGCCCTGGCATGCTGCTCACTGCGGTAGGCGATCGCGGTGGCCGCGATGCCGGGCATGGACTCCAACGTGACGCCGATCGCCTCGGCCGCCAGCTCCTCCACCTGATGTTCGACAACCGGAATGGTCTGCAGATCGAAGGAATGCGGCGCGACCGGGCCGTGGGGGTTCCCGGCGTGTGGTCGTGCCATACGAACGGCACCGGCCCCCACCGAAACACCCAGAACCGAACTCATCAGCTGCCCATCCCGTTTCACACATCACGACATGCGAGCCTGCGCCGCTCGCCGGTGGATTGGCCCGCCCTCGGGACCATACCGCCGACGTCCGACAGTGCCGAAGGCAGGACCTGGTCGCCCCGGCATCGCCCCCGCGTCGCAGGCAACTCTACGGTGTGCCGAGTCCGGCGTACACCCATCCCGCGGCTCTCCAGGTGGCACGATTGAGACAGTTGCGGCCATCGATGATCGACCGCTTCCGGACCACCGGATCGAGGTCTTGCGGACGCAATGTGACGAACTCGTCCCACTCGGTCAGCACCAGCACCACATCCGCGCGATCGCAGGCTTCCGTCACCGATGTTGCGTAGTTCAAAGTGGGAAAGACCCGTCGCGAATTCTCCGCGGCCTTCGGGTCGTACACCGTCACCACTGCGCCGTGCAGCTGGATCATTCCGGCCACATTCAGCGCGGGCGAGTCACGGACATCATCGGATTCGGGTTTGAACGCCGCGCCGAGCACCGCGACATTGGCGCCGAGCAGCGATCCGCCGCAGGCCCGGGCGGCCATATCGACCATTTTGGTGCGGCGGCGCATATTGATGTTGTCGACCTCGCGCAGGAATGCCACCGCGTGATCGGCGCCGAGTTCACCGGAGCGCGCCATGAACGCGCGAATGTCCTTGGGTAGGCAGCCGCCGCCGAAACCCAGTCCGGCATTGAGGAATCGGCGGCCGATGCGTGCGTCGTAGCCGAGTGCGTCGGCCAGCATCGTCACATCCGCACCGGTCGCCTCGCAGACCTCCGATACCGCGTTGATGAATGAGATCTTGGTCGCGAGAAAGGCATTCGCGGAGACCTTGACCAATTCGGCGGTGGCCAGATCGGTCAGCAGGAACGGCACCTCGGCCGCGATCAGGTCGGCGTAGATATCCCGCACAAGCTCCTCGACCCAGGCCGCGGCGTCGCGCTCGCCGTCCACCCCGAGCACCAGTCGATCCGGGCGCAGTGTGTCCTTCACCGCGAAACCCTCACGCAGGAACTCCGGATTCCACGCCACCTCGACCGCGGCGTCGGTGAGCGCTCGTGCCCGCGCGCCCAATGCGGCCGCGGTTCCGACCGGCACCGTCGACTTCCCGACGATCACCGACGGCCGCTCCAGCAGCGGCGCGAGCGTATCGACCACGGCATGCACATATTTCAGGTCCGCGGCGTACTCGCCCTTCTTCTGCGGCGTCCCGACCCCGAGGAAATGCACCTGCGCGTGGGCCGCCGCCTCCGCGTACGAGGTGGTGAACCGCAGCCGACCCGCATCGAGGTTGCGCCGCAGCACCTCCTCGAGCCCGGGTTCATAGAACGGCACCACGCCATCGGACAGCTTCGCGACCTTGCCCGGATCGATATCCACGCCGATCACGTCGTGCCCGAGTTCGGCCATGCACGCAGCGTGCGTGGCCCCGAGGTACCCGGTTCCGAAGACTGTGCATCGCATGATCGATTGATAGGACCCGACGATGGCCGCCGCTGGTCAGTGAGGCAAGGGTCTCGGCAACAGCAGGTGTACAGGTGGCGACAAGAATCGTCGATGGCCTGCTGAACTGCGCGAACTGTGCTGGCGAAGCCCCAGTTACCATCGATCTTGTGCGAGGCCGCCACAAGAACCGGGCACGCAACGTCTGGTTGGTGCTCGGCGTTGCGCTGGTGGTTCTGATCGCGGGTCTGTGGCCGGTGTACGTCCGGCCTCGGGCCGACGCGCCTGCGCGGGCCGATGCGATCCTGGTGCTCGGCGGCGCGCACGACGGGCGTGAAAAGCTGGGGCTTCGGCTGGCCAGCGCGGGTTATGCACCCAGGGTGCTGTTCTCCGATCCGTATGAGGACAGCGCACTGATGAATCGAATCTGCCACAGCCGCTACAGCTTCCAGGTCACCTGCTTCGATCCTTCGCCGCGCACCACCCGCGGCGAAGGTCGCGAACTGGCCAGACTCGCCGCCGCCGAAAACTGGCACCGCGTCATCGTCATCACCTTCACCCCGCATATTTCGCGGGCCCGCTACATCCTCGGAAAGTGCTGGGACGGTGAGCTTCTCATGGTCGACCCGGAACCGCATATCTCGATTCGGCGCTGGGCCTACGACTACGTCTACCAATCCGCCGGTTACCTCAAGGCCTTCTTCGAAGACTGCTAGCGCCGCCATTGGGGGTTGTGCGGCTTGTTCGAAGTAGCTCGGGCATCAAGTGCTGTCGGGTGACTTCAGTTTGATTTCGAGATGAGACAGTCGTAAATTGTGTCTCGTGGGGCATATGGCCACACGGATGCGAAGACGCATATCCCTCCGGGAGGGCAGATGGATTACGACTGGTCAGCGGCCGATCTGGCCTTCCGTGACGAGGTTCGCGCCTTTCTCGACGAGAAGCTGACGCCGGAACTACGGCGGGCCGGGCGCTTGGCGACGAGTGTGTATCCGGACCACGAGGCCAGCATGTGGTGGCAGCACATCCTGCACGAGCGCGGCTGGGCCGCACCTGCCTGGCCGGTGCAACACGGCGGCTGCGATTGGAGCCTCACCCAGCACTACATCTTCAACCGCGAATCGACTCTTGCCGGTGCGCCGACCCTGTCGCCGATGGGGATCAGAATGGTCGCGCCCGCGATCATCGCCTTCGGCACGCCAGCGCAGCAGGATTTCTATCTGCCGCGCATCCTGACCGGGGAAATCTTCTTCTGCCAAGGGTATTCGGAGCCGGAGGCCGGTTCGGACCTGGCAGCGCTGACCATGGCGGCCGTCGATGACGGCGCGGATTTCGTCTGCACCGGCAGCAAGATCTGGACCACGCATGCGACAGCGGCGAATTGGATCTTCTGCCTGGTGCGGACCTCACGCGAGGTCAGGAAGCAGCAGGGCATCACCTTCCTGCTGATCGATATGACCACGCCCGGCATCGAGATTCGCCCACTGGTGATGACCTCCGGTGAACAGGTGCAGAATCAGATCTTCTTCGATAACGTCCGGGTGCCCAAGAGCAATGTGCTCGGTCGCATCGATGACGGTTGGACCGTCGCGAAATATCTGCTGGTCCACGAGCGCGGCGGCGCGGCCTCGCCGATACTGCAGGTCATGGCCCAGGAGGTGGCGACCGCGGCGGCCGGGCAGACCGGACCCGACGGCAATCCGCTGATCGATGACGCGGCGTTCGCGGCGAAGTTGGCGCAGGCCCGAATTCGCACCGAAGTGCTCGAAATCCTGGAGTACCGAACGCTTTCGGCAATGGCACACGGCAAGAATCCGGGCCCGGCCGCATCGATGCTGAAAATTCTGGCTACCGAGTTGAGTCAGCAGCTCACCGAATTGGCGCTGGAGGCGGCCGGTCCGCGCGGCCGGGTCTATCAGCCGCATGCCACTGAACCCGGCGGGCCGATCGCCGAATTCACCCCGCCCGCGGACGGCTATCGCAGCGGCGAGGACTGGCAGGCGGTCGCACCGCTGCGCTACTTCAACGACCGCGCTGGCTCGATCTACGCGGGCAGCAATGAAATTCAGCGAAATATCCTCGCCAAGGCAGCATTGGGGCTCTGATGGACTTCACCTTCACCGATGAGCAGGAACTACTCCGCGCTGCGGTGGCCGGATTCCTCGGTGCCCGTTACGAATTGGCGAAGAGTCGCAGTGCGGCGAAATCCGATATCGGCTGGCAGCCGGGGGTCTGGCGCGGATTCGCCGAGGAGCTGGGCATTCTCGGGGCCACGCTGCCCGAGCGGGTCGACGGTACGGGCGGCGGTCCGGTCGAGCTGATGATCATCACCGAGGAACTCGGCCGCGCGCTGGTCGTCGAGCCCTATGTCGACACCGTGGTCGTCGGCGCGGGGCTGCTGAACCGCTGCGGCGGTGAACTCGCCGATTCGATACTGCGACGGATCGTTTCCGGTGCCGCGCGGACCGCCTTCGCCGCACTGGAGCCGACCTCGGGGCAGACGCTGCACGACGTTTCGACCACCGCGCGCCGCGATGGTGATTCATGGCTGATCGACGGCGTCAAGACCGTCGTGACCAGTGCGCCGCTGGCGACCCATCTCCTCATTACCGCGCGCACCGCCGGTGCTCGGCGCGATAAGGACGGCATATCGCTGTTCCTCACCGAATTCGACGCCACGAATCCGCCCGCCGGTGTGCAAGTGCACTCCTACCGGACGATCGATGACCGGGTCGGATCCGACATCACCTGCACCGGCCTCCGATTGCCCGCCGCCGCGCTGCTGGGCGCCGAGGGCGCGGCGTGGGACGCAATCGATGTCACCGTGGACGAGGCGATCGCGGCGATCGCCTCCGAGGCCGTCGGCTGCATGCGGAAAGTACTGGCGGACACCGTCGAATACACCAAACAGCGGCAGCAATTCGGCCAGCCGATCGGCAGCTTCCAGGTGCTCCAGCACCGCATGGTCGATATGTACATCGAACTCGAGCAGGCCATCGCCGCGGTGTACCTGGCCATCTATTCGCTGGGCGCGGCCGCGGCGGATCGGGCGCGTGCGGTCTCGGCCGCGAAGGTCACCATCGGCCGGGCCGCGCGCTTCATCGGCCAGAATGCGGTGCAATTGCACGGCGCGATGGGCATGACCGAAGAACTGGCGATCGGCCACTACTTCAAGCGGCTGACCGCTATCGAGCACGAATTCGGTTCCAGTGACCAACATCTGGCCCGCTACGCCGCGCTGACGAGGCCATAGCCGTGTCCGACGGCGCGGACTCGTCGGTGGCGCTCTCGCCGAAGCCGGTGCGCGAGGACGTGATCGACCTTGCGCACCGCTGGTTCCTCGACGGCCGCCGCATCGATATGCGCCAGCTCGCCCGCGAACTCGGTATCGGCCGTGCCACGCTGTATCGCTGGTGGGGCAGTCGGGAAGTGGTGATCGGCGAGGTGGTGTGGCGGATCATCGAGGAGGCGATCACCCGGGTCGAGGCGCGGGGAGACGGTGCACCCGCCGAACGTTTCGTCCGCAATTTCGGCAAGCTCGCCGATACCGTGCGTACCTTCGAACCGCTGTCCCGATTCGTCGCCGACGACCCGGAGTACGGCCTGCGCGTGCTGACCTCCGGCTACAGCGTCGTCCAGGGCCGCATGATCGACTGGGCCGCGGCACGTTTGGCCGGGCTGCCCGATCTCGACCCGCGCATCGAAATCCGCGATCTCGCCTACGCGATCGTGCGCCTCGGCGAGGCCTTCGTCTGGAGCGATGTCATTACCGGCGATCCACCGCGGTCGGAAAAGGCCACTGCCATGGTCGAACTGCTCGTCTCGGCCGCATCCGGCAAGCACTGATCCGCCGCGCCAACCTCAGGGAGTCGAATTGTCCTACAACACCATCACCTACCGCGTGACGGACGCGGTCGCCACCATCACCCTCAACCGACCCGACGCCCGCAATGGCTTTACCACCGAAATGGCCGATGAACTGGGCGCCGCCTTCACCGCCGCCGATCGCGACGATGATGTGCGCGTCGTTGTATTCGCCGCGGCGGGAAAGGATTTCTGCGTCGGCATGGATCTCACGGCGGGCGGCTCCGATGAGGATGTCACCGCACCCGGCTGGGTCGAGTGGTCCACCCGCGTGGTCCGGCCGATGACCGACCTCGATAAACCGGTGATCGTCGCCATGCAGGGTGCCGCCGTCGGCGTCGGCCTGTCCATGACGTTGGCCGCCGATTTCCGGCTCGCCGCAACGGATTCCCGCTTCGGCTTCGTCTTCGCCCGCCGCGGTCTCTTTCCGGAGGGCGGCTCGCTGTGGTTCCTCCCGCGCATTGTCGGCCTGGCGAAGGCCAAGGAATGGATGATCACCGGCCGCGTGTTCGGCGCCGATGAGGCGCTGGCCGCGGACCTGGTCACCAGTCTGCACGCCCCCGAAGACCTACTTCCCGCCGCGCACGCCCTGGCCACCGAACTCGCCACCCAGGTGGCACCCGTTTCGATCGCCGCCATCCGGCGCGGTCTGGTCGCCATGTCCGGTGACAAAACCCCCGAAGACGTCTTCACTCTCGACGCCCGCCTCATCTCCTACGCCTTCTCCAGCGCCGACCTGCGCGAGGGCATCATGTCCTTTCTGCAGAAGCGACCGCCCGCATTCACCGGCAAGGTCGCGACCGAACTCCCGTCACTTGACGACTGGTTGGCGTAGCACCACCGAGCGCCTCCTGCTCGAGTTCGGGTGCCGGCGGATCCGATCGTTGATCCGGAGCATGCGGCACGCCTCGATGGCGGTGCTGCGGCGCAGTGCGTCGGAGCGGTCGTCGGTGTACCGGTCAGGTGCTCGAGGGAGCGGCCGAGCCGGTCGAGCTTGGTTACGGCCAGTTGGTCTTCGGGCCGGTTGGCCACCGGCAGTGCCTTGCTCAGCTCGGGGCGGGAGGCGAGTTTGCCGGAGGCCTTGTGGATGAAGATCTGTTCGCATCCGGCGGCGGTGAGTGCGTGGTGCTGGGCTTCGGGATGCTGGTCGCGGGTGTCTGGGGAACGAACGTTTACCTTCCTCGGCATGAGGGCTATGGCGTGTGAGAAGGTGAGGTTTCACTCGTGAATTCGGTTCTTCCGATACCGGGTACGAGTGCCGTCGAAATCCGGATGGAGGAGGGGCTTGGTGGAAGCAGCGTCCGATGTGGCTGGGCTGGTGGGGCATCGCTATCGCGCGGATGACTCTTACGTGGTGGGGCGCGAGAAGATCCGCGAGTACGCACGAGCAGTGCAGGATTTCCACCCGGCGCACTGGAGTGAGGACGCTGCCGGTGAGCTCGGATACGCCGGTCTGATCGCACCGACCACGTTCATCTCCATCGCCGCGATGTTGGCCAACCGCAGGCTCCTCGAGACCGTCATGGCCGGCTACGACACGTTCGTGCAGACCGATCAGGTTTTCGAAATGCACAAGCCGATACTCACCGGCGACCAGTTGATCAGCGATGTCGAACTCGCCTCGGTGCGCCGCATCGCCGGCAAGGACCTGCTCACCATCACCAACACCTTCACCGACCAGACCGGTGACATCGTGCACATCATGCACACCACCGTCGTCGGCATCACCGGCGAGGACGTCAGCGCCGACATCAGCGACACGATCGAGCGGGTCATCAAGAGCGGACGCGAGGTGACCTCCCGGACTGCGGTTGCGGCAGCCGACGGACCATCGGTAGCGAATCCGGATCCGGAAGCCGCTCCACGCCTGTCTCAGATCTCACGTACGCGTGTTCCGCGCACCGCAACCAGATTCGACGATATCGCGGTCGGTGACGAGCTTCCCGCTCGAACCATGCGTCTGACGCGCGGCGATCTGGTGAACTATGCCGGAGTCTCCGGGGACCCGAACCCTATCCACTGGCACGACGAAGTCGCTGCGCTGGCGGGTCTTCCGGATGTGATCGCCCACGGCATGCTCACCATGGGCTTGGGGGCGGGATTTGTCACACGATGGCTCGGTGACCCGGGCGCGATGATCAGGTACGGGGTTCGGCTGTCGAACTACACGGTCATCGAAGCCGCATCCGCTGGAAGTGTCGAGTTCACCGGGCGCATCAAGTCGGTTGACGCCGCGAGCAAGACCGCTGTCGTCGTCATCGTCGCGAAGTCTGCCGGACGCAAGGTCTTCGGCCTCGCGACTGCGGATGTCCGCCTCGCATAGCCTCCTGCACGCCAGCTTCGGGCCGTGAGCCTGGTTGCGAAACCGTGCCGCCGCCACGGTGGTGACCCACGGCGATCGGCAGGATAGCGATCGGCCCGGGTGCGCACTGCGCACCCGGGCCGATCTTTCAGGATTTCCCGTCAGTTCTTACGGCCGGGGGCCTTGGCCCCGGATTTGAAGCCCAGGCCACCGGGCTTGGCGGTCGGCGGCGTGACTTCGGGGGCGCCGTTGCCGGAGGTGCCATTGGTGGGCTGTTCCGGTTCCGGGGTCGAATCCGCAGGAGCCGCAACGCTTTCCGCGGCGGGTGTGGATTCGACCGGGGTCGACGGTGCGGCCGTGCCGGGAGCCTTCGGCCCGGGGCGCTTGAAGCCGGACTTCATGGCCAGGCCCTTGGCGGGGATGGACGGCTTGGTTTCGGTGGGGGCCGAAACCGGTTCGGCGGCGGGGGGTTCCGCGGCCGAGGCGGGAGCTGCGGACGCCTCCGTTGTCGCGGGTGCCTTGGCTCCGGGCGCCTTGGTGGCACCCTTCATCGCCAGTCCCTTACCGCCGGGTGCCTTCGCCGGGCCCTTCATGGCCAGGCCCTTGACCGGGGGCGCGGGGGTGGCCGGTGCCTCGGCGGCGGTGGCCGCCGCGTCCGCGGCAGCGGGGGCCGCCTTGGCGCCGGGGGCCTTTGCGCCACCCTTCATACCGAGACCGCCGGGTGCCTTGGCTCCGGGTGCTTTGGCCGGGCCCTTCATTGCCAGGCCCTTGACCGGTGCGGCCGGAGCCGAAGTCGCCTCAGTGTCCGCGGCGGGGGCCGCCTTGGCTCCGGGAGCCTTCGCGGCTCCCTTCATCCCGAGCCCGCCACCGGGTGCCTTGGCCGCACCCTTCATGCCGAGACCACCGGGTGCCTTGCCGCCGCCCTTCATCGCGAGGCCGCCACCGGTCGGTGCCGCCTTCGGCTCGGCTGCAGCCTCGGCGGCCGGGGCCGGCTCGGGTACGGCGACCGGTTCCGGCTCGGGGGCCGTCTTCGGTTCCTGCACCACGGTCAGGTTCTCGGTCAGCGTGGCCGGATCGACGCGGTCGATGGCATCGAGCATGAGCTGGGCGACATCGACGACCTCGACGCCCTGGCCGACCTCGCCGCCGTCCTTCCGGGCGGTGACACCGTCGGTGAGCATGACCCGGCAGAACGGGCAGCCGGTCGCGATCTTGGACGGTTCATTGCCGCCGCCCAGGGTGGACAGGGCTTCGTCGACGCGATCGATATTGATGCGCTTGCCGAGTTGTTCCTCCATCCACATGCGGGCGCCACCGGCACCACAGCACATGGAGCGCTCCCCGTGGCGCGGCATTTCGACCAGGGTGGACCCGGAGGCCTCCATCAACTCGCGCGGCGCGTTGTAGACCTTGTTGTGGCGGCCCAGGTAGCACGGGTCGTGGTAGGTGACGTTCTGCGATACCGACGCGACCGGGATCAGCTGCTTCTGCCGCACCAGCCGGTTCAGCAGCTGGGTGTGGTGCACCACCTCGTAGCTGCCACCGACCTGCGGGTACTCGTTGTTCAACGCGTTGAAGCAGTGCGCGCAGGTGACCACGATCTTCTTGCGCGACTGTTCGACGCCTTCGAAAACCGAGTTGAGCAGTTCGATGTTCTGCGTAGCGAGCTGCTGGAACAGGAACTCGTTACCCGCACGCCGGGCGGAGTCACCGGTGCAGGTCTCGTCGGCACCGAGCACCATGAACTTCACCCCGGCCGTCGCGAGCAGTTCCGCGACCGCCTTGGTGGTGCGCTTGGCGCGATCCTCGTACGCACCGGCACAGCCGACCCAGAACAGGTACTCATAGCCGTCGAAGGAATCGGCGTCCTGACCGAAGACCGGGATCTGGAAGTCGAGTTCGTTGATCCAGTTCAACCGGTCCTTGGCGTTCTGGCCCCAGGGGTTGCCCTTGTTCTCCAGGTTCTTGAACAACCCGGCCAGCTCGGAGGGGAACTCCGATTCGATCAGCACCTGGTAGCGGCGCATATCGATGATGTGGTCGACGTGCTCGATATCGACCGGGCACTGCTCGACACACGCACCACAGGTCGTGCACGACCACAGCACTTCCGGATCGATGATGCCGTTGAGATCTTCGCCACCGACCAGCGGACGCTCCGCCTCGGCCTTGGCCGCCGCGGAAATCTTGGCCAGCTTGCGCTCATCGGGTTTGCCGTCGGCATCGACCAGACCGACCTCGTCGCCGCCCATATCCTTGCGGCCACCGGCCAGCAGGTACGGCGCCTTCGCGACGCCGTGGTCGCGCAGCGACATGATCAGCAGCTTGGGCGAGAGCGGCTTACCGGTATTCCAGGCCGGGCACTGCGACTGGCAGCGACCGCATTCGGTGCAGGTGGTGAAGTCCAGCCAGCCCTTCCAGGAGAAATCCTCGACCCGGCCGGCGCCGAAGGTATCGACATCCGGGTCGGCGGTCTCCATATCGACCGGCTTGCCCTTGGACATCATCGGCTTGGCGGCGCCGAGCGCGACGCTGCCGTCGTCCTCGCGCTTGAAGTAGATATTGAAGAAGGCCGCGAACCGGTGCCAGGCCACACCCCAGTTGATATTGCGACCGACCAGCAGCAGGAAGGTGCTGCCCGACACCATCTTGATGAACGCGAAGATGGCGACCATCGCCACGCTGGACGGCAGCAGCTTGGCCACCTGCATGGTGAAGAAGTCGGTCCACACCTCGGAGTGGCCGTAGGTGGCGATCTTGCCCGCCTTCACCATGACCATGCCGATGCCCTCGAGGAAGACGATCGACTCGATGACATAGGCCGGACCGAATTGCGAACCGCTGAATCGCGACAGCCGCTCCGGCACCCGCGGGTGGTTGAGCTGGCGGATGACGATCAGCACGATGATGCCGACCACCGTGCCGATGCCGAGCACCTCGT
The DNA here is from genome assembly GCF_040609795.1 of Nocardia sp. NPDC004604. Taxonomy (NCBI): domain Bacteria; kingdom Bacillati; phylum Actinomycetota; class Actinomycetes; order Mycobacteriales; family Nocardiaceae; genus Nocardia; species Nocardia sp. NPDC004604. The sequence goes on along the minus strand of NZ_JBEXLC010000024.1, from coordinate 36,505 downwards.
CCCACAGGTGGTAGATGCCCCAGCTGCCGATGATCGGCCAGTGGAATTCGGGATCGAAGGTCTGCCCGTACGCCTCGAAGTACAGGATGAAACCGCCGAGGAAGCCGATCATGACCAGCCAGTGCGCCCAGCCCACCGTGCGGAATTTGTTCATCCGAGTGTGGGCCAGGAATTCGACGATCATTGTCTTTAGCCGAGGGAAGAACGGCCGCCAGCGATCCGGCGCGGGTTGGCCGATCATGATCGCGCGGGTCATCTTGCCGACGCCGCCGACGAATGAAGCCCAACCCAGGAGGCTGAACGCCACACCAATCGTGCCCAGCGTCAGTGTCAGGGCATTCATGTCGCGACCTTTCTTTAGAGGCAACACGAGCGCGGGCGGCGATTCAGCCACCCGGTTGGCTCGTATCCTAACCGCAGGTAAGTTACCCACCGGTAACTTACCGGTCTATCGTACGATCGACAGTTGGCCAATGCCCCCTCTTCCTGGGGCTTGACACGAATTCTGCCTGTGATGAATCTCACGAAGATCCGACAATCCGGATGTGAGTTCGGGCGCTAACCACCGTAAACAGTGAGTGGTGGCGTTCTGCCGCTAAGGACAGGCTTAGTCACGCGGAGATCACAGTATGAGCACCGGATCTCGCATCTTCATGTCGGTTGGATTACGCTCACGACGTTCTGTCTGCTGTGCCTGTCTTCACACTGCTCGGGGAGAACCCGGAGCCGACCACTCTGGGTTGATGAGCGCTCTCGCGTGTACGGAGGCAGCTCACGGACAACCTTGATGATGGATTGGATACTGAATGAAACTCCGCAGCACCACCGCGGCTGCCGTGATGGCCATTGGTGCGATGACCATCGGTCTCGGAACCGCGCATGCCGATCCGGCTGCACCGGCTGATCCTGGTCTCACCTACTCCGTCAAGTTGGTGGACAAGACCGTTGTGGCGGCGCTCAAGGGGGGGACCTTCTCGTTGACCGAGGAGCCCGGCGCCACTGCCGACGACCCGAAGACCACGGTCGCGAACGTGCGTGACGGCAAGGGCAACACCCTCGTCTCCTTCCCGCTGAACGTGGACGTCGACGGCAAGCTCGTGCCGGTCAAAGCGGATATGAAGAACGACGGCACCGTGCTCGAGGTCACCCCGGAGAAGCCCGCGGATCTCGTGGTGTCGGACAAGCCGGTCGTCGCCAAGCCGGTCGTCGCCAAGGACATCGCGTCGCCGATCGAAAACCAGCGCGCGCAGAACGAATTCGCCAGCAACTTCGGCATCGCGACTGCGGTCGGTGGCTTCGTCGGCACCGCGATCGGTGCGATCGCTGGCTGCATCATCACTCTTCCGGTCGGCTGCATTCCGGGTCTGGTGACCGGTGCGGGCATCGGTGGCATCCTTGGCACCATCGCCGTCGGCGGTCCGACGCTGGTTGCTGCGGGCGTCGAGTTGCTCAACACCATCCAGGCTCCGGATGGCACCACGAAGTGGGCCGAGAAGCCGGTGGCGGCGCCCGCGGCAGCGCCGGTTCAGACGCCGAACTAACTCGAACCGAACTCGACCGGCCTGCCCTCTCTGGAGGGCAGGCCGGTTTTGTGTTTTCAGGCCTGGCGCTCGCGCAAATCCAGGCTGCCGCTGAAGATTTCCTCACCCTTACCGCGCCCGAACCGCCCGAATGAACGCTCGGCCATTTCGAACGATCCGTCCTCGCGCACCAGCAATACCGTGCTCGCCCTGGTTCCGTGCAGTGCGTTGGCGATGAATCTGGCCGAGAGCGTGCGCTCGCGGCGCAGCGGAACTCCGGTGTGCGGCAAGAGATCATCGGGCGCCTCGGTCCGATCGGCCAGCACCTCGAAATAGCGGGCCAGGTTTCCCGGATCCGATTCGACCACCGCGCGCAGATCGGTGAGGCCGCCGCGCACCTTCGGCCAAATGGGGTGGGGCGCATCCAATGCCGCCGCGGAGCCCGGTACGGCCGACGTCACGAAGGTGCCGTTGGACACGCCGTGGAACCCCGGTGTCAGCTCTTGCGGTGGCACTGCGCTGCGGTTGGAGTGCCACCACAGCGATTCGAGGTCCGAGACCAGCATGTTGTAGCCGTTGTAGTCGTCCGGAGCGGCGGCGATATCGAGGACGTACTGCTCCGGCCCCGGGATATCGTCGCTGGCATCGGTGCCGCGCAGGAAGTCCATCAGCAGCGCCCCGCGCGAACGGGCGTCGCCGCGTTCGGCCTTCGGGTTGCGCACATTGGTCACCGTGGCGAATCGATTGCGCCCCTTCGCTTCCCGCGTCAGACCCAGCCAGGTCCCCGGCGGGTCGCCCGCGGGTTTGCCGATCGCTCCCAGATCGCGCCCGGCCAGTAGTCCGGGTACCTCGGACCACCATCGCATCGACTCGGTCGGGCGGGCGTAGAACTCATCGCGATTGGCCGCGACGATCAACCGAAATTCCGGATGTACCCGCCAACCGATCAACACCAAACACATGCAGTCCAGGATGCCGGAACAGGGCCGCGCCCCACAGGGCATTTCGGGGCGTACGGGCCGCACAAGGTCAGTGGATCGCCCGCAGTGACAGCAAAAAGGCCGACAGCGTCGCCGCTGTCGGCCTTTTCGAGCCCCGGGCTAGTTCCGGGTACCCACTGGTCGGTTCTGGCTCAGTTATTGACCTTCAGACCCGGGTTGTCCGAAAGCACCACGCTGACCGGCTGTGCGAACAGCTGCGGTGCATTGCCGGTGAGGGCGCCGATCAGATTCGGGATCTCGCAGATCGGGAAGTCGGCGACCGACGACGCGCTGGAAATGCCGAGCGCCATCCGGCCGGAGACGATCGCGCCACCGCTGTCGCCGGGCAGGGCGCAGATATTGGCGGAGAAGGCCTGGGTCAGCTCCCGCTCGCCGACCTGCACGGTCTGGTCGACGGCGTTGACGATGCCGCAGCTGAAGCCGGTGCGCGAACCGGACTTGCAGACCGGAGCGCCGACCACCGGAACGGCAACGCCCTCGATGGCGACGGGCGCGCCCGGCTGGCGCACGAAGTTGTTCGTGAACCGATCCCTGGCCTGGTCGTTGATCCGGATGATCGAGTAGTCCTGCGCGCCGAGCACCGACTTCTGGAAGGTGCCCAGCTGCGCGCCGGGCCGATCGCCGGCCATTTCGAAGACGCCGGAGGCATTCGCCGAGCCCGCCGACGCAATGTCGGGGTTGCAGTGGCCCGCGGTGATGTTCACGACATTGCCCGCCCGGTCGGTGCCGTTGAAGCCGAACGAGCACCGCAGCGACGTCTTCCCGGCGATCGAGGCGTAGGCGTCACCACCGGCCAGCGGGCCGGTCTGCATCGCACCAGCGACCGGAGTCGTCTGCAGCTGCTCTCCGGCGACCGGCGGCGCCATCACGATGACCCGCGACGGATCGATGAAGTTCGGCATCGGCAGACCGGCCTGCTCGACCCGCACCGCGATGCTGTTGTTGACGGTGTCGACGACCACGCCGCGCACCAGCGCGGAAACGGCTTCGGGCTGCCCGTCCAGCCAGCGCTCGAACGCGCTCTTCTCGCCGCGCAGCGCCGCCTCGCTCTTGGCGACATTGCGGACCTCGAATCCGGCCGACGTGGCGGCCTTGCGGGCCTCGTCGGCGCCGGAGCCCTGCGCGAGCGCCACTACGGCCTTGCCGCCGTCATCGAGCCACGCGCCACCGAAGACCTGCGGGAACTGGCGCTGCGCCGTGGTGGCGAAGGCCGCGACCTGCTGGGCCAGATCGGCGCGGTGCAGGTACTCCTCGGGGGAGATCTTCAGATCACGCGCGACCGCCGCGATCAGCTCGGCGGGCAGGGCGGGCTGATCGGGTTGTGCGTTCGCTACTGCCGCTGTCGGACCGAACAGCAGAATCGCCGCCGAGGCGGCGATTACTGATTTTCGGACTCGGGTCTGTCGCGCAGCTGATCGGAGCTGACCTATACGTGGCAGGAGCATGCCCCATACCTTAAAGTGTCCGGCCGGTTATGCCTACTTATGTCGGAATGTTGTGCTGCCCACTGTGAATCCAGCGGATGGCGCTGCACAGGAACGGTGTCCGGCAACCGGATTACCCGGCGTTCGGCCGGGTCCGCACGGTGATGCCATTGCCGATGCCGCCGCCGGAGGCCGCGTCGATATCGGCCAGGATCGAGCGGATCGGAATGCCGAGCGTCGCGGTGCCGCCGTACTGCGCGAGCGCCATATTGGCCTCATTGCAGTCCGGTGCGTCGGCCGCATTGGAACCGCTGGTGATGCCGAGGGCGAGGGTGCCGGAGACGATCGCGCCGCCGCTGTCGCCGCCGAGCGTGCACGCCGAACTGGCGAAGCCGCGCACGGTCTTGCTCACGCCCTCGGAGGTGTAGAGCTGGGTTTCGACCCGGTCTGCTACCACGAACCCACAGGTGAAGGTGGACGACTGGCCCGATTTGCAGACCGGAGCGCCGGTGACCGGCTCGGCGGTGCCGGTGATGGTCAGCGTGGTGCCATTGGATCCGCGCACCGACGGCTGGTCCATACCCGCGTTGACCGAGCGCTCGTTCAGCTTGATGACGGAGTAGTCGAGCGCGCTCGGGCCGCCCAGGCTCGCCTGGACGAAGTTGCCGAGCTCGATGCTGTTCGGGATGTCCCGGATATTGGGCAGGTAGACCGCGGCCTGCTGATCGCTCTTATCGATATTCGGATCGCAGTGGCCCGCGCTGATATTCAGCGCGTTGCCCGCCGCGTCCACGCTGTTGAAGCCGAACGAACAGACATCGACGCCGCGCAGCGAGGTGTCCTTCAGCGAGGTCGGCGCGGTGATATAGGTGTCGCCGCCCATCGGACGGCGCTCGACGGGACCACCGCTATTGGGCGACAGGATGACCTTGACGTTGGCGATCAGGGTCGGCAGGTTCAGTGCGTGACCGACCGGCGTATTGGCGACCGACATCACCAGCTGGCTGTTCAGGAAGTCGATCGCGACGGAGTTGATCGACTGGGAGATCTCCTTCGGCAGCGTATTGATCCACTGATTGAGCTGCATCAGTGAGTTCTCCAGGCTGTTCGCCGAGACCGGGGCCAACCGGGTCTGATAGCCGTCGGCCGCGGCGATCTTGGCGGCATCGACCGAGGTGACCGCGACGACCGCCTTGCCGTCGGTGCCGATCCAGGCGCCCGCATAGGTTTCGGGGCGTTCGCTGCGGAACGAGCGCGCATAGTCGCTGAGCTGTTGGGCCTTGGCCGAGCGCTCCAGATACTCCGCGGGCGTCATCTTCAGATCGCGGGAGATGGCCTGCACCAGTTCGGGCGGCAGGTTCTCCGCACTCAGCTGCCCGGGTGTGGTCGGTTCTGCCGAGGCGGCGGTGGTGACGAGTAGGGGTGCGATGAAAACGGTCGCGGCGAATCCGATCGAGGCCGCCTTGACCGCGGCGCTACGCGCCACCAACTTGCGCATGAAGTCCCTTCGTCGGCACGAGGTGTGCCAGCTACGTCCGTGGGCCACGGGCTGCATCCGCTCGGCGCACAGTCTTCGTCCAGCAACAGACCTGTTGTGCGCAAATTTTGCGACAACATCGGTCAGCCGATCACTTTAAGGCACAAACCTACGTCGGGCCCCACTAAATCATCGAGGAGATGGGAAGTCGAACGTGTACTGCGGTTCCCACGGCTGCGGACTCCAGCCAGGGGCGGTCCACATGGGGAACGGGCGTGTCGTCGTGGTTCGGCTCGAGCGCGTGGTGGTGGTGGCGGTCGGCGGTGTCGTCGTGGTCGGCGGCTCGGTAGTGGTGGTGGTAGTGGTCGGCGGCGGTGTCGTGGTCGGCACCTCGGTGGTCGTCTCCGGTTCGCTGCTGGTGATGACCACAGGTGGTTCGGTGGTGGTGGTGACCGGCGCGGTCGGGAGGTCGACCGGCGGTTGCGGCGACGGGCTCACCGATACCTGTTCGGATTTGGCATCACGCACCGGCGGCACCGGGGTCGCCGGGTCATGGAACAGCACCGAGATGCCCAAGCCCCCGAGCACCAGACCGATGACAGCGGCGACCGCGATCAGCAGTGGGGTGACGCGCGGTGGCTTGGGCTTTCCGGCGGCGACCGCGGGCGCCTCGACCGCGGTCGGTGCAACCGGTTCGCCGACTGGCGCGACGAGCGTTTCGCCGATCGGGATCGCCGCCGAATAGGCCTGCAGCTGTGCGTCAGGCGTCGGCACCGCTGGGATGACGTCGGTGACGACGGTCGAATTCTCGGCATCGCTCGGATCCGGCGGTGTCGCGCCAGCGGGTGTCGCCAGCACCGCGGCCAATGCCGCCCGGGCGGCGTCGTAGGCGTAGGACTGCTCCGGTTCGAGGGCGTCACTGACGGGTAGGTCACCCTCGCTGACCAGCAATACCGAACGCAGGCCGAGGTAGTCGAGGGCTTCGCGCAGCGAGAGCACGTATTGGGACGGCCAGCCGGCGGGATACGTCGCGTAGAACTCGGCGGCGCCGTTCAAATGTTCGGCGGTGAGGTTGATCAGGCAGAACAGTGCCGTCGCGACCAGGTCCTCGGCCCGGTAGGCCTCGCCGTCGTCGACGGAGATACCCGCGGGATTGCCGACCGCGGAGGCGAAACCGGTGATCGAATGCGTATGACCGGCCGGGGCTGGACCGCCGAGGACGGTATCGCCGTCATCGGACATGTGCAGGATCGACTCACGGACTATGAACTGTGGTTCGCCGTTATCGGTCACGATGGCCGCTGTGCAGTTGTCCTCGGCGATGCGCAGGCCCACCCCAGTGGCCATCCTCAATTACCTCGCTTCGGCGTCACGGATCGGCGGGCACCCCGGTCACACCAGCAGCGAGCCGTGTCCCATGGCGCGGAGCATCGACAATAGCTCCGAACGGGAACGGGCACCGATCCGGCGTCGGATACGGGCGACATGATGCTCCACGGTCTTCGCCGAAATATACAGACGAGCGCCGATCTCCCGATAGGTCAGACCGAGTAGCACGAGTTCGGCGACCTCGCGTTCGCGGTCGCTGAGAATCGCGGCGTCCGGCACGGGTTCCGGCGGCGTCGGCCCATCGCCGTTGGTCGAGGTGGGGGCGGCCGGGCGGACCGGCTGTTCCTGGGGCCGGGCGTCGGCGCGGACGGTTCTGGCCAGTTTGAGCAGTGTCGTCGCGGTGGCGGAATCGGCGGCTGCGAGTGCGGCCTCGCTCGCGAGCCTGGCGGCATCCCAGGTCAGGCCGATCTCGCTGAGGCCGGCCACGGCCGCCTGCACCGGGGCCGCGGCGACCTGTCCGCGCAGGACGAGCACCCAGGTGCGACCCGCGTCGGCGAGGATCGCGGCGTGCCGGTCCCCGGCTTCGGCCGCGGCCTTGAGCAGCCGGGCATGCGGGAGCAGTTCCTCCGGACTTTCGTGCGCGATCGCGGCCTGCACGCCGTACCAGTGGAAGGCATTGGCCCAGGCGGGCGGTTGGTCCAGCCGGCGCAGCAGTGCAAGGGAGGCATCGACCAGCGGCGCGATCCGGCGCTCATCGCGCAGCCGGATGCCCGCCAGCCATAGCTCACCGATGGGCAGCAGGGTGAGCAGATCGGCATCGACATCGTCGAAGAGCGGATAGGCGGCCTGCCAGGCGCGAGTGAGCGCGGCATGATCACCGCCGCGGCGGGCCAGGCCGACCGCGACGCCGTGTGCGAGCAGACGGTCGCGGATATCGAGCGAATCCGGTTGCAGCGCGGCCACGGTGGCCGCGGCGGCCTGTTCGTCGCCGCCGAGCATCGCGGCCCACGCGGCGAGCACCTGCAGTTGATGGCAGCGCAGGCCGCTGGTGCCGGCCCGGCGCAGCGCCTCACCAGCGCGGCGCGGCTCACCCGTGCTCAGGCACAGCAGCGTCGCGATGGAGACCGCGGTGCACGGCAGGAACCGATCGCTGCCCGCATCGGCCTGCGCGGCCTGGATGAGTGCGGATACCGCTGCGGCGGTACCGGTTTCGTGTTCGACGATGGTGCGGGCGAGTGCGCTGGCGATCAGGCGGGCGTGCGCGTTGGCCTCGGTCGGCGGCCACTGCGTCGATGATTCGGACAGCTCTGCTGCGGCGGTCACGTCACCCGCGAGGTACTGCACGGTGGCGCCGACCGCCCAATCCGCGCCGATCCGCCGCGCGCCGAGCCAGGAATACAGCTGGGCAGCGCGGCCAACCAGACCACGTCGGGTGAGCACTGCCGCGCAGATCCGCACGGCCGCGGCCAGTTCCACACCGGAGACACCCGGGCGAGCCAAGAGCGGTTCGGCCAGCCGTATCGCCGTATCGCCGTCGCCGGTGCGCGCGGCCGCCTCCGCCCAACGCAGCGAGATGAGGTCGGGATCGGCGCCGCTTGCCGCCGCGGCCGCGTAGTAGCGGACGGCCTCGCGGCCCGCCTTTTCGGCTGCGGCGCTGAGGAATTCGGCCAGCCGTCGGTCGCGGACGCCGGATTCGGCGAGCAGCAGTGCGGTGTGATCGCGGAGCAGGCCCGCATCCAGTCGAGCGTTGAGCAATCGGCGCTGGACGGCCACGAAGCGGCGATCGCCGAGCAGCGTGCGCAGCGGCTTGACGGCGGGTTCCAGCAGCAGATCGGCATCGGTGACCAGGGCGCTGGCCCTGGCCCGGTCGATAAGGTCCTGGGCCGCGGCATTTTCCACGCCGAGGACCTCGGTGAGTTCGGTGGAGTCCAGTCCGGTGCCGGTCGTGGCGACGACCAAGGTCTCGAGCAGGTCCGGCTCGAGGTTGTCCAGGAGAGCACGGGCCCATGCGGCGACGGCGTCATCGACGGCGCTGATCCCGGCATCGAGGCGGGCCGAACAGGCGGCGGTCAGCGCGGCGACCACACCGCCGCGGCTGCCCGCGGTCTGGCGGTGAATGTGCTGGGCGACCGGGCGCGGCACCGCCATGCCCAGTTCGCGGGCGAACGGCGCGATATCCGAGACGCCGAGGGCGCGCAGATCGGCCACCCGGCCGCGGCGGGCGACGGTGTCGGCGAGCGTGCGCAGGTGCGGATCGTGCGGACGCGGCTGGGTCGCGACAATAACGGTGTAGCGGCCGGATTCGATGGTTGCGCAGAGGGATTCGAGATCGGCTGCGCTGAGGGTGTGCGCATTGTCGATAACCAGGGCGGGGCGCGGGGCGCTGCCGCCCGGAAGGGTGCTGTTGGTGGCGCGAATGCCTTGGCCGGTGCTGGGCTTTTCGGCGGTTCGGACCAGGTGGCCGGTGCGGTGGCCGTCGCCGCTGACATGGTCCGCGCTGTTCGTGCGGATGCGGTTGGCAGGCGAATCGGTGTCGGCGTGCAGCCGGTCCGGATTGTGACCGTCCGTAATCGCATGCCCGCCGTCGACCGGGTTGCCCTGCGGCGCAAGGTATTCGGACATTGCGGGATCGTCTTGAAACGGGATGTCATGCGCGCGCAGGCGGGCCCGGATCACCGAAAGGAGGGTGGATTTGCCGGAGCCGGAGCGGCCGCGGATGAGATAGACGACCGGTTGCCGGTCGGCGGAGTCCAATTCGCGAAAGATCTCGCGAGCGCAGGGCAGCGTGTCGAAGGCGATATCACTCATCATCTGCCTCCGGGAATCTTCGGCAGTGCGGATACGACGCCGCCGACGGTGTCGCCCAGGGTGTCGGTCGGCAGGGTCAGGGGCACGGTCGGGACCTGCGGCTGCGGTACCGGCTGCGTTGTTGTCGGCTGCGGCTGCGGCTGCGTTGTCGGGCGTGGCTGCGGTGCCGGAGCCTCCGTCGACGGCTGGGTCGCGGGTATCGGTTGACCTTGCGCCGGTTGACTCTGTGCCGGTTGACTCTGGGCGGGCTGGCCGTCGGTGGTCTGGACCGGCACGGGCTGATCGTTCACCCCGGCGACGGTGCTCGCGGTCGGGGAACTCGGTTGTCCCGCGACGGGTTTCGGCCTGTCCGTGGTTGCGGCGGGCGAGTCCTTCGCGGAGGTGGCCGCGGTGTCGGAGGTATTGCCGCTATTGGTCACCGCGACGACCGCTGCGCCCGGCGCGGTTGTCGGGTCGGGGCCCGCAGGCGGATTCGGCCCCGACTGCGCGCCGGTGCCGATGGCGACGGTACCGGTCGCGAGTGCGCCGAGTATCAGTGCCGCGCCCGCGATGATGGCGGCGCGCTGGCGGCCGGAGAGCCTCCGGCCGGACCGGTCGCGCTTTTTCGGCAAGGTCTGATCGGGCACGGTGGCGTTGTCGTCGGCCGGGGTGCGGCCGGTCATGCGGGCGCCGTGCGGGGTCGGCTCCACGCGTCGCGGCGTCGTCGGAATTTCGGTGGTCTTCGCGATGCCGACGGCCATGGCCGCCACCGGGGTGTGATCCAGCGTCGCCGCGAGTAGATCCGCGGCCAGCTCGGCAGCGCCGAGTGCGCTGGTGAACTTCGGCTCGGGCGCCGCGACCACCGGGAGTCCGAATTCGGTCGAGACCAATTCGGCGACCAGTGGGATCGCGCCGCCGCCACCGGTGAGCAGCACCCGGCCGATATCGCCGATATCGAGTCCGGCGCGATGTACCGCGTCGCGAATGAGGTCGATCGAGGTCAGCAATGGCCCGCGGAGCAGATCCTCGAGTTCGCCGCGGACCAGTCGGATGTTTTCGGCGTGGTGATCGGTCGGGTTCAAACGGACCGGGACGACTGTCGCGGTATTTGTGGAAAGCTCTTCTTTCGCATATCGACAGCGATCGCGCAATGCCGACAATTCCCGTTCGATGACCGGATCGAACGGATCGAAATCATTTCCGCGCAGGGCATTAGCCAGGACGTAGCGCATGGTCAGCAGATCGAATTCGGCGCCAGCAACATCGGTGGTCCGCAGTGGTGTGCCGAGCACTGCCGCGGCAACGCCGGTGCGCACCACCGAGACGGTGAGACCGGATGCGCCGAGGTCGTAGACGACCACCGCGCCGTCACCGAGCGGGCCGTGTGCGGCCTCGAGCCAGCGCGCCGCCGCGGTCGGTTCCGGAACCAGGGTCACCTCGCGCAGACCCGCGCGATCCAACGCGGCCCGCTGCACATCGACGGTGTGCCGTGACCACCACGCCGGATGGCAGGCGACCGTGGATTGTGTTGCGTCGGCGCCGATCTCCTCGATCAGACAATTGACCGCGGTAGCCACGAGATCCGCTGCGGAGTGGGCACTTCCGTCTTCGGCGAGAATATCCACGGGATCGCCGACCCGTGCGAGGAAGCCCTCGAGTACGACGTCATTGGAGTGCCTGCCGGTCGGGCGGGCGCCGCTGCCGAACGCGGGCGCCGCCTCCGGGGTGAGGCGCAACACACTCGGATGGGTTATGACGGTGCCACCGGAGTGGCCCCGGTCGAAATCGCTGCCGTCCCCCGGGGTCGCCACCGCGACCGAATTCGACGCTCCGACATTGATGCCGAGCGCCAGACGCTCTGTCATTCGAGAACCCCGTTCGAAAACTGTGTGGCCCGGTAGTCGCTGTTGTAGTTCAGGAAGGGGCGGAGTGGACCCGCCAACCGCAACACTTCTGTCGGTTGCTGAGCATCCACCGTTACTGAGGCGGGGAAGTTGCGGGGAAATTCCCCTAATGGTTCGGGTGCCCCTAACGGTGACGTGCGGTGTGCAGTAGGGGTGCGCCCCGTTTCGAAGTAACGCTTGACGTCCCTAGCGTGAAATGCATTCCAACGACCGCGGATCGCGAGGGTCCGCTCATCCAGGGAGATGATTTCGATGACACCGAACGCGATTCTGGAGTTCATCCTCAACCTGCTGCGCGACCATGAGGCAGCGGTGGGTTACTGCGCGAACCCCGGACAGGCACTGGCGGCTGCCGGTTTGCCCGCGGTGACGCCGGAAGACATTGCCGCCGTCGCCCCCATGGTCGCCGAATCGGCCCTCATCGCTGGCGGTTCGCAGCTGTCGGCAATCGTGGCGGCCGGTGGCGCTGGCGCGGCCGATGCGAATGCCGCCGCGGGTGCGAATACCGCCGCGGCGGTCGGTGTCGGCGCGGCCGCCGACGCGGGCGTCGACCTGGGCACCGATATCGATCTCGGCGCCGATCTGGGCATCGGCACCGGACTCGACCTGGCGACCGGCCTCAATGGCGCGATCGGCGCTGGTCTGCAGGCCGGAGCCGACCTCGGCGCCGGTGTGGCCACCGGGCTCGGCGGCATTGTCAATGCGGGCACGGGGCTGACCACTGGTCTCGGCGGCGTTGTGGATGCCGGTGTGCAGGCTGTGACCGGTCTCACGGCTGGCCTCGGTGGTGCGCTCGGCGCCGGTGCACAGGCCGGGGCCGATCTGGCTACGGGTCTGTCGGGTGCGATTGATGCCGGTGCGCAGGTGGGCACCGGCCTTGGCGGTGCGCTCGGCGCGGGCCTTGGCGGTGCCGTCGGCACCGGTGCGCAGGTGATTTCCGGTTTGGAGACCGGATTGTCCGGCGGTCTCGGCGTGGGCGGCCAGGTAGGTGCCGGGCTCAACGGCGTCATCGATGCCGGTGCCGACCTCGGCGCTGGCCTGAGCAGCGCCATTGGTGTCGGCGCCCAAGCGGGTGCCGACCTCGGCACGAGCCTGTCCACCGGTCTCGGCGGTGTGGTCGATGCCGGCACCCATGCGGCGGCGGGCCTGGAGACGGGAATCGGCGGCGCCGTCGGTGCGGGCGGTCAAGTGGGCGCGGACCTCGGTGCCGGACTCGGTGGCAGCCTGTCGACCGGCCTCAACGGCGCGGTGGATGCCGGTGTGCAGGCCGGTTCGGGCCTCGAGGCGGGCCTGTCCACCGGCCTCGGCGGCGCACTCGACGCCGGTGCCCAGGCGACAACTGGATTCTCCAGCGCCATCGGCACCGCGGCCGACGTGAACACGAACCTGACCACCGGACTCAGCGGTGCCGTCGGCGGCGCGACACAGATCGGCGGTGATCTCGGCGCGGGGCTGTCCACCGGACTCGGGGGCGCGGTCGATGCCGGTGCGCAGGCGGGTGCCGGACTGGGCGGCAGCTTGTCCACCGGACTCGGTGGTGCCGTCGATGCTGGTGCCCAGGCCGGAAGTGATTTCGGCGCAGGGCTGTCCACCGGACTCGGAGGTGCGGTTGACGCTGGTGTGCAGGCCGGTGCCGGACTTGGTGGCGGGCTGTCGACGGGATTTGGTGGCGCGGTTGACGCTGGTGCGCAGGCTGGTGCCGGACTTGGTGGCGCGTTGTCCACGGGAATCGGTGGGGCGGTTGATGCCGGGACTCACGCGGGTGCGGATCTGTCCACTGAAATTGGTGGTGCCCTCGGTGGTGGCGCGCAGGTCGGTAGCGATCTCGGCATGGGGATGTCCTCGGGTCTGAGTGGCGCGATCGATGCGAGTGGCCAAGCGACCGGTGGTTTGGAAACCGGGTTGTCGACCGGGATCGGTGGTGCCGTTGATGCTGGTGCCGGACTTGGTGGCGGGCTGTCGACGGGAATCGGTGGCGCGGTTGACGCGGGTGCGCAGGCCGGTGCCGGACTTGGTGGCGCGTTGTCCACCGGGATCGGTGGTGCCCTCGACGCTGGTGCCGGACTTGGTGGCGGGTTGTCCACGGGACTCGGTGGTGCGGTCGATGCCGGTGCGCACACGGGTGCCGATCTGAGTGGTGGCTTGTCCGCTGGACTGGGTGGTGCTGTCGATGCTGGTGCGCAGTCGGCAGGGGGGTTGGAAACCGGGCTGTCGACTGGACTTGGTGGTGCGGTCGGCGGCGGTGCGCATGCCGGTGGTGATCTCGGTGCGGGGCTGTCCGCGGGTCTCGGCGGTGCCGTTGATGCTGGCGCGCAGGCGACCTCGGGGATCGAGAGTGCGTTTGGTGTTGGGGCGCAGGCGGGTTCGGAGCTCGGTGGGGGGCTGGCCAGCGGTGTCGGCGGTGTGGTGGATGCGGGTACGGGGCTGGGGGGCGGAGTGTCTTCTGGTGTGTCGTCCAGTGTGTCGTCCGGGGTCGGTGCGGCCGGTCAGGTGACGACCGGGCTGGAGTCGACGCTGGCCACCGGTGCCGCGCTCGGTGCGGGCGCCGACCTCGGTGGCGGGTTGTCGACGAGCCTGGGCGGTGGTTTCGACGGCGGCGGACAGGTCGGGTCGGGTCTGGAGACCGGTCTGGGTGGTGCTGTCGACGCGGGTGCGCATGCGACGACCGGGCTCGCGGGTGTCGCGAACGGCGGGTTGACCACCGGCCTCGGTGGCGGTGCCCAGGCGGGTGCGGATCTCGGTGCCGGTCTGTCGTCCGGTTTGACTGGCGCGCTCGGTGGTGGTGCCCAGGCGGGTGCCGATCTCGGCGCGGGTCTGTCGTCCGGTCTCACTGGCGCGCTCGGTGCTGGCGCGCACGCGGGTTCGGAGCTCGGTGCTGGTCTGTCCGCCGGTGCGGGCGGTGCTGTCGATGCCGGGGGCCACGCGGTCACCGGACTGCAGTCGGGTCTGTCCACCGCTGCCACCGGTGTCGGCGGCAGCGTGACGTCCGGTGTGCAGGGCGCGGTCGATGCCGGATCGCATCTGGGCACCGGCCTTTCCACCGGAATCGGTGGTGCCGCCAGTGGCGGTGCGCAGGCCGCAACGGGCTTGGAAACGGGGCTCGGCGGTAGCGCGCATGCCGGAACCGGTTTGGCGACCGGACTCGGCGGTGCCGCACACGCGGGAACCGGTTTGGAAACCGGACTCGGCGGTGCCATCGACAGTGGTGTGCACGCCGGAACCGGACTTGCCACGGATCTCGGTGGATCGGCGAATGCCGGTCTCGGCGGCGGTCTTTCGTCGAGCGTCGACAGCACGGTGCACTCCGGTGTTGCTGGTTCGGCCGCCGGTGCGGCGCAGGGCGCTGCCAGCGGTGCCGCCGATCTCGGCGGTCACGCCGGTTCCGCGCTGACCGGCGGCGCGTCCTCGACCGTCGGCTCCACCGCGAATACCTGGTCGTCGCTGGATGTTTCGAGTGCCTTCGGTTCCGGACTCGACAGTTCGGCCGGATCGCATCTGGACACCTCGGTGACCGGACACAGCGACTCCGGGCTCTTCACCGATTCGCATGCGGGTGCCGACCTGAGCGGACACGCGGGCGGCGATCTCGGCGGCGACGCCTTCCTGCACTAAGAAGGTATCTGCCCCGGCAGATATCCGTACGAAAGAGGTTCGATGGGGACACCCGCAGTGCATGCTCAACCGCCCGCAGTACCGCTGCTGACGGTACTGGGTGAAACCATTGCCGCGGCGCGCGCCGCGGGTCGCAATGATCTGGTCGACCGCCTGGAAGTGGCGGCCGACCGGGTCCGTGATCCGCGGCGGCGCATCGTGATCACCGGACAGCTCGGTCAGGGCAAGAGCTGTTTCGTCAATGCGCTGTTGAACCTCGAGATCTGCCCGGTCGGCGATGATGCGACCACCGATGTCCCGACCTTGCTCGCGCACGGTCCCGAACCGCGCGCAGAACTCGTGCTGGCTGGTCCGAGCGGTGCCGAGGAGGCGCGAGTTCCGTTGCCGATGAACGAGATCGGCTCGGTGCACGCACGCGCACCGCAGGCGCACGGCCGTCGCGTGCTGCGCCTCCAGATCCAGCTCCCGAATCCGCTGCTCGCCGACGGCATCGTCCTGGTCGACACCCCCGGCGTCGGCGGGCACGCGAGTTCTTATGCGGCAGGCGTTCTCGGCATGGTCGCCACCGCGGACGCGGTGCTGGTGCTCTCCGATGCCTCCACCGAACTCACCGAACCGGAACTCGCCTTCGTCCGGCAGGTCCGCGAACTGTGCCCGACCACCGCACTGCTGCTCACCAAGGTCGACCTGTATCCACATTGGCGCCAGGTACATCAGGCCGATCTGGACCATCTGAGCCGAGCGCGCGTCGATGTCCCGATCATCCCGGTCTCCGCGGTACTGCGCAGGCACGCGATGCTGCTGCAGGACCAGCAGTTGGGCATCGAATCCGGCTTCGGGGTGCTGTACCAGTTCCTGCGCGATCAGGTGGTGGCCCGCGATCAGGCGGCGACCCGGCTCGCGGTGGCCCACGATATCCAGTCCGCCGCAGAGCATTTGGCGCTCGCGCTCGGCAGTGAACTGGTCTCGCTGCGCGATCCGCGCCAGGGCGCAATGGCGGTGCGCGAGCTGCAGTTGGCCAAGACCACCGCCGAGGATCTGCACCGGCGCACCTCGGCCTGGCAGCTGACCCTGTCCGACGGCATCACAGATCTGGCGGGCGATATCGATCACGATCTGCGCGAACGCCTGCGCGAGATCGCCAGAACCGGCGAGGAGTGGATCGATAAGCACGATCCGGGCCGACATTGGGAGCGGATCGCCGAATGGCTCACCGGCGATATCGACGCCGCGCTGGGCGACAACCTGCTCTGGACGCACACCCGGGCGATCGAACTGGCCGAACGGGTCGCCGCGCACTTCACCGAACTCGGCGCGGTCGACCTGCCCGATGTCAGCTCGGGTCTGCACACCGAAGACAGTCGCACCGGCACCGGCACCGGCACCGGCACCCTCGCCGACCTCGAGCCCGATATCAGCTTCGGCAGCAAGATCCTGGTCGGCATGCGCGGCTCCTACGGCGGTGTGCTGATGGTCGGGCTCGCCACCACCTTCGCCGGGCTCGCGATGCTCAATCCGATCTCCATCGGCGCCGGTGTGCTGGTGGGCGGCAAGGCATTCCGCGATGACAAGCAGGCCAGACTGGCCCGCCGGCGCAACGAGGCCAAGGTTGCCATCCGGCGCTTCGTCGACGATGTCGCCTTCCAGGCGGCCAAGGAGTCCAAGGACCGCATGCACCGCATCCATCGGGCGCTGCGCGATCACTACACCGGCATCGCCGAACGCGCCCTGCGTTCGATCGACGATTCGCTGCGGGCCGCGCAGGAGGCGGCGAATATGGAGACGGCGCGGCGCACCGAGCGCTGCGCGGTCCTCGACCGGCAGCTGCACATGGTCGCCGAGCTGCGACGCTATGCGGATGCCATGTAACCGGCCATCGCCGCGCCCGGTGCATGGGCCGCCGGTACGGTAGCTCCGTGAGAAGAGACGTGACCCGGCACGATGCCCGGCAGGCGCCCGGCATCGTCGCCGAGGCGCATCAGCTGGTCGCCGCGGCCAGGCAGGCCTTTCCGCGTGAGCCGCGGCCGCGCGCACTGCTGGCCGACTGTGCCCGTCGCCTGGATCAACCGCTGCGGGTGGCGCTGGCCGGTTCATTGAAGGCGGGTAAGTCGACCCTGCTCAACTCCCTGGTCGGACAGGACATCGCCCCGACCGATGCGACCGAGTGCACGCGTGTCGTCACCTGGTACCGCAATGGCTCGACCCCGAGCGTTACCGCCTACGCACCGGATGGGGCGACGGCGAATGTGGTGGTGCGTCGCGGCAGCGGCACCCACGGGCTGACCTTCGATCTGGAACGCCTGAACTGGAATGCGCCGGGCCCGCGGCCGGTCGACCATCTCGAGGTCGAGTGGCCCGCCGCCGCGCTGGCGAATACCACCATCATCGACACCCCGGGCACGTCATCGGTATCGCGGGAGGTGTCGATGCGCACCGCGCGACTGCTCACACCGGGCGATGCGGATGGCGACCGGGCGGGTGCGGGTGTCTCGGTTCCCGGCGCGGACGCCATTGTTTATCTGCTGCGTCGGCTGGACGATGCCGATATTCGGTTCCTCGAACAGGTCGGTGCCGGCGCCGCTGGGGCGCAGGGTATTTCGGGACCGCTCGGGGTGATCGGAGTGGTTTCGCGCGCCGATGAGATCGGGGCGGGGCGAATCGATGCATTGCACTCCGCCCGCGATGTCGCGATGCGTTTCGCGGGGGAGCTGGAGCGAACCGGGCTGTGCCAGGCCGTCATTCCCGTCGCCGGTCTGCTCGCCTTCGCCGCGGCGACGCTGCGTCAGCAGGAATTCACCGCCTTCGAGGCATTGGCCGGGGTTCCGGTCGACGAGCTGAGCGCCGCACTGCTCTCGGCGGATCGCTTCGCGCGTCCCGATATCGCGCTCCCGGTCCCGCCGGAACTACGCGCCCAGCTCGCCGAACGCTTCGGCCTGTTCGGAATTCGGATGGCGGTGACGCTGATTCGGCTCGGTGTGCGCGATTCCGCCACGCTGGCAGCGGAACTGACCAGCCGCAGCGGTGTGGACGAGCTGCGCTCGGTGCTCGATGTGCAATTCGGCCAGCGCGCCGACCAACTCAAGGCGCATTCGGCGCTGACTGCGCTGGCGCGCGTGCTCACCGTGTACCCGGGCACCCAGGCCGATCAATTGCTGCCCCGCGTCCGCACCCTGCTCGCCGATGTCCACGGCTTCGCCGAGCTCCGCCTGCTCGGCCGCCTGCGCACCGACGAATTGGCGCTGCCCGCAGCGGATCTCGCCGAACTGCACCGCCTGATCGGCGGCTCCGGCGTGGCCACCCACCTGCGGCTCGGCCTGCCCTCCGGCACCGACGCCGCTCGCCAGCGCGCCCAGGCGCTGGCCGCGGTGCGCAAATGGCGCGCCCGCGCCCGCCACCCGCTGGCCGACCAGTTCACCACCACCGCCTGCCTGACCGCGGCGCGCAGTGCCGAGGGGACGCTCAGCCTGCTGCCGGAGTGATTCGGGGCGAGGGGCGCAGCCATCTGTGATATGACGCGAGGCCACTCGGGCGACCGCCGGGCGCGTGCTCGCTCTGGTGACTACGCAGCTCAACGCGGTGCTGGAGACTGCGTGACATCTCGGCTGTGTCGATCTGCCGCCCGGGGGTACGCCTGAAATTACCGAGGCAGGGAGAACACGATGACGCAGCAGGATGTGGTCAACGCACTGTTGGATCGGGCGGGTGTGGGCTATGCGGCCGAGGCTGGAATCGCCTTGGCCGATAAACCCGCTCCGCTGTTCCAACTGCTCATGCTCACCGAATTGCTCAGCACCAGGATCTCCGCCGATATCGCGGTCGCCGCGGCCAAGGAACTGGTGAGCACCGGGTACCGCACCCCGCAGCGGGTCGCCGATGCCGACTGGCAGGAACTGGTCGACGCGCTCGACCGTGCCCACTACAAGCGCTACGACGAAAGTACGGCTTCCCGCTTGGGTGCCAATGCGTCTCGCGTCCTGGACCGCTACGACGGCGATCTGCGCAAGCTGGCCGACGAAGCCGAGCACGATCCGATCCGGGCCGCCCAGCTGCTGCAGCAGTTCCAGGGCATCGGCCCCACCGGAAGCGATATCTTCCTGCGCGAGGTCCAGGACGTGTGGAGCTGGGTCCGGCCGCATTTCGACGAACGCGCACTGCGCGGCGCCGAACGCGTCCGACTACCCACCGACCCGGACCGCCTGGCCGACCTGGCCCCGGAAAACCACACCGCCGACCTGGCCGCGGCGCTGGTCCGCGTCACCCTGGACAACGAAATCGCCGAACAGGTCCTGGCCGCCAGCTGAGGCTCAGGTGATCCGCACGTGTACCCGCATACCGGCCGCAGCGATCATGTTGACCAATGCGTCCAGGCTGAACAGCTGCGACCGACCGCAGTGCAGATCGGAGATCCGGGCGGCGCTCACGCCGAGCTGCTCAGCGGCGGCCTCCCGGCTCCAGCCGCGCGTGGCGATCCAGTCGGTCAGTTCGAATATCAGCTGCGACCGCAGCCGCAGGTTCTCGTGATCGCGCGGGGTGTCATCGATCGCATCCCACACGATGTCGAAGATCTTCTCGGCCATGCTGTGCCCACCTTCTCGAGCTGTTCGAGCAGTGACGGTGTACAAGTGGAGAGACCGTGCCCATCGTCGCAGCCGGTGATGCCGCACGCAGGGAACTCCGCCGAACACGCCGTAATTCCGGACCGAGCGTAGGAAGGTCGTGAGGTGATGCCGGACCGTGACGAGCAACAATTCGCCCAGGTGAGGCTGGCCGCGGGAGCGCTGTTCGTGCGCGATGAGGACGTACTGCTCGTATATTCGGCCGATAGGTGCCATTGGGAGATTCCGGGCGGCGTTGCCGCGCCCGGCGAATCACCCGCCGCGGCGTGTCGTCGCGAGGTCCGGGACGAACTCGGCCTGGACCGTCCGCCGCAGCGGCTGTTGGTGCACGACTGGGCACCGAAAGTCGATGACGACAAGATCATCTACATCTTCGACTGCGGTGAGCTCGGCGACGCGTCGGCGGTCAAGTTGTCGAGCGAACTCGAGCGCTGGCAGTGGGCGCGCGTCGACACCGTCGACACCTTCGCCCGCCCCAGCCTGGCCCGCCGCATCTGGCAGGCCTTTCGCGCCCGCATGGAGGGCCACGCCGTCTACCTCGAACACGGCCAACCCACGCTCGTCCATCCGGGTACCGAGGTGGCAGCTCCCTCGTGGCTGGACCGTCAGGCCGACCGCGACCGCCATCTCGGCTGACCCGTCCGGTCAGGGCGTCGTCGTGCTACTGGCCGGATCGATGAGGATCTTTGCGTGCTCCTCCGGATTCGCCAGGGCGGTGAAAGCATTATCGATGCCGTCCAGCCCGACGGTGCCGGTGATCAGCGGAGCCGGGTCGACCTTGCCATCGGCGAGCATATGCAGCGTGTCGCGGAACTCGCCCGGGTCGTAGCCGAGGACGAAGCGGACCTCGATCTCCTTATTGATGGCCATCGCGGGTTGGAAGCGGTCGGTCTCCATGCAGACGCCGACGACGACCACCCGCGACAGCGGCGGCGCGGCCGTGATGATCTGGTCGATAATGCCCGGCACGCCGACACATTCGAAGATGACCGGGCCCGCCGGAGCGGCATTGAGCGTGTGTGCCACGCGGAACAGGTACCACCACGGCAGATTCGGGATGCGGCGCAGCCGTTCCATGGTGTCGAATCCGAGGCTGAGGATATCGGTCACATCGTTGATCCGGCCGCGTTTCGGCGCTGCGTCCCATGGGGATCCGGTCGCGGGATCGACCACGATATCGGCGCCGCAGCCGAGGGCGAGGGCCCGGCGGCGCGGGGAGAAATCGCTGGCGACGACGGTGCGCACGCCAGCCGCCTTCAGCATGCTGATGACCGCCAAACCGATGGGGCCGCAGCCGATGACGAATGCGGTCCGGCCTTTGCCGACCCGACCCTTGCGCACCGCGTGCCAGGCGACGGCCATCGGCTCGGTGAGGGCGGCGTGCTCGGCCGAAAGACCGTTGGGGACCGGCATGGTCATGGACTCCTGGACCACCACCTGCTCGGCGTAGGCGCCGGGCGCCGCCGTCGAAAGGCCGGTCAGCTGTGGTGCGCCGTCGTGGCGCACGATGGGCAGCGCCACCACGGGGGTGCCCGGCCGCCACCGCTTGCGGCAGCCCGGCCCGTAATCGACTATCTCGCCGCTGAATTCGTGCCCGAGCACCACACGCTGATCCGAACGCATGAACTGGTCGTATCCGGTGCGCCCGGCCAGCTCCGCCATCTCGTCGGCATGGGTGCGGGCATGCAGATCGGAACCACAGATCCCGCAGCGTGACACATTGATCAGTACCTGCCCGCGTCCGGGCACCGGTGTCGGAAGTTCCTCCACCGCGAACTTGGTATTGGTGACGACGGCGGCCCTCATAGACGAACTCCTCGGATCGGCGGGGCACGAAGCTTCCCTTGCCGCCACCCTACTGCCGAGTTCGTGGGACACAGCGAAAATCGCGCGACTGGATCAGACAGTCGCCCTCGCCATGGGAAATGGGCTGATTCCGAATATTCATCCCGGTCTGGCCCGCCCGGCCGATAAGTGCTGAGCTCGGGGCTCAGATCAGTACGCCGGGATTGAGGATTCCGGCCGGATCCAGCGCCGATTTGGCGGCCCGCAACGCATTCGCGAACGGGTCGGGGCGCTGTCGGTCGTACCACGGTCGGTGATCCCGGCCGACCGCGTGATGGTGGGTAATGGTCCCGCCCGCACCCGAGAGTGCCTCGGAGACAGCGGCTTTGATGTCGTCCCACTGCGCGAGCGTGCTGCCCCAGCGACCCGTGGCGTAGATGCCGAAATATGGTGCCGGACCGTCCGGATACACGTGGGTGAAGCGGCAGGTCACCACGCCGGTGGCACCGACCGACCGGATGGCCGCGTTCGCGGCCTCGGTCACCGATGCCTTCAGATTGTCGAATCTGTCCCAGGTGCAGGCGGTTTCGAAGGTTTCGGTGATCATCGATCGGGCCGCGAGGGCGTCGCGCTGGTAGGGCATCCGCAGAAATGACGATCGCCAGATATCGGCCGCGCCCGAACTCGGTTGGCGCGCGCCCGATTCGGTGTAGCGCGCAGGTTCGGGCAGGGTGCCGCCGTGCTCGGCGACCAACTCCAGCGCGCGTTCCATCCAGGTGCGCGTCGGGTGATCGGCGGATTCGAATCCGAGTACCAGTACGCCGCCGCTGGTGGCGGCACCGGCATTGAGAAATGCCTCGGCCGGATCGAGCAGTCGGCAATTGCTCGGGTGCAGACCGGACTGTGCGATGGCCCTGGTGGCGGCAACTGCCTTCGCGTAATCGTCGAAGTGTGCGGAAGCCGTTGCGCGCCAACGTGGTCGGTCCTGTAGACGCATCCACGCCTCGGTGATGATGCCGAGTATCCCCTCGGACCCGAGGAACATCCGGTCCGGCGACGGCCCCGCCCCGGATCCGGGCAGCCGCCTCGATTCGCTGATGCCCGTCGGTGTCACCACCCGCATCGATTCGACCAGGTCATCGATATGGGTGTACAGCGTGGCGAAATGCCCACCGGCCCTGGTGGCCAGCCAGCCACCGAGGGTCGAGAATTCGAACGACTGCGGAAAATGCCGCAGCGTCAGATCCGCGCCGCGCAGCTGATCCTCCAATGCCGGTCCGAACACTCCGGCCTGTATTCGCGCGGCCCGGCTGGTCCGATCTATTTCCAACACGCGATCGAGAGCGCTCAGGTCCAGGCTGATCGCCCCGGCGAATTCGCCTGCCGCCCGGCCGGAATCGCGGTTCGTCCCGGCCGAATCGGTCGATGACGGATTCGACAATCGCGGCTCCACCCCGCCGACCACCGACGTCCCGCCGCCGAACGGAATTACCGCGATATTTGCCCCGGCCGCCCAGTCCAGAACGTCGACGATATCGTCGTCGCCGCGCGGCCGAACGACCAGATCCGGCGCATTGCGCACATCACCGAGCAGATTGCGCACCACATCGCGAAATGCCTGACCGTGTGCGTGTGCCGCCCGATCGGCCGGATCCGCCGACACCAGTTCGGCGAGCGAATCCGGTGCGGTCACCCGCGGTTCGGGCAGTCCGAGCGATTCGGCCGATGGCGGTTCGTGCGGTGTGAGATCCGCCCCCGGCAGCATTGCCGCGACCCGCGCCGTCAGCGCGTCCAACTCCGCGCCGACGACCGCATCCTCGACATTGCCCCAGCCCCACCACGACCGCGTCCTCGTCGCCACGACCACTCCTCTCGGCGGTCCGATCGGCCGCACCACCGCCCGCCATCCTCGTGGAGCACCGATCGCCGGGCAAGCACACGCGATATCCCAGATTTCGGGGAGGTACTGCGACGGCCGTCGCGACCACGATTGGTGCATCGGAAGGGAGACACCGATGTACGGATTCGTCGGGACTGGATCCGGGTTGGTCACAACTGGTGCGCGTTCCTGGCCTGCGCCCATCCAGCTGGTGAGAATGGCGGACAGTGCCCTGCCGAGCGGTCCGGGAATAGATCGCGCAGGACGCCGGTTGAGCCGTTCGACAACATTGAGTGGGTTCGGCTCAAGTTTGAGTTGACTCCCGGCCGTAATCGGGTGCAGGATTGAGTCGACCACGCTCAGTGTTGCTGGGACCGTGCTCCGTGAGGTGCTTGGGGCGAGGTCTCGCGGCAGCCGAACACGGATGTCGCAGGGCGGACAGATCGCCCGAAACCCGCGATTACCCAGCACCGACAGAAGTAGTTACGTCAACTAGGAGGAACAACCATGGCTCGTGCGGTCGGAATCGACCTCGGGACCACGAACTCGGTCGTCGCCGTTCTCGAAGGCGGCGAGCCGGTCGTCGTCGCGAACTCTGAAGGATCGCGCACTACCCCCTCGATCGTCGCGTTCGCCAAGAACGGAGAGGTTCTGGTCGGCCAGCCCGCCAAGAACCAGGCGGTCACCAACGTCGACCGCACCATCCGCTCGGTCAAGCGTCACATCGGCACCGACTGGTCGGTGGACATCGACGACAAGAAATACACCGCACAGGAGATCAGCGCGCGCGTGCTGATGAAGCTGAAGCGCGACGCCGAGGCCTACCTGGGCGAAGAGATCACCGACGCGGTCATCACCGTGCCCGCGTACTTCGAGGACTCGCAGCGTCAGGCCACCAAGGAGGCCGGTCAGATCGCCGGTCTGAACGTGCTGCGCATCGTCAACGAGCCCACCGCGGCCGCGCTCGCGTACGGCCTGGACAAGGGCGATAAGGAACAGACCATCCTGGTCTTCGACCTCGGTGGCGGCACCTTCGACGTCTCGCTGCTGGAAATCGGCGAGGGCGTCGTCGAGGT
Source organism: Nocardia sp. NPDC004604 (assembly GCF_040609795.1). NCBI lineage: Bacteria > Bacillati > Actinomycetota > Actinomycetes > Mycobacteriales > Nocardiaceae > Nocardia > Nocardia sp. NPDC004604. Next base: position 12,095 of record NZ_JBEXLC010000024.1, on the reverse strand, counting down.
CCGCGCCACCTCCGGCGACAACCACCTCGGTGGTGACGACTGGGACGAGCGCGTCGTGACCTGGCTGGTCGACAAGTTCAAGGCCAGCGCGGGCATCGACCTGACCAAGGACAAGATGGCCATGCAGCGCCTGCGTGAGGCGTCTGAGAAGGCCAAGATCGAGCTCAGCTCCAGCCAGAGCACCTCGATCAACCTGCCCTACATCACCGTCGACGCGGACAAGAACCCGCTCTTCCTCGACGAGCAGCTGACCCGCGCCGAATTCCAGAAGATCACCTCGGACCTGCTCGACCGCACCCGTGCGCCGTTCCAGTCCGTGATCAAGGACGCGGGCATCAACGTGGCCGATATCGACCATGTCGTGCTCGTCGGTGGTTCCACCCGTATGCCCGCGGTGAGCGATCTGGTCCGCGAGCTGACCGGCGGCAAGGAGCCCAACAAGGGCGTGAACCCGGACGAGGTCGTCGCCGTCGGCGCCGCCCTGCAGGCCGGTGTGCTCAAGGGTGAGGTCAAGGACGTCCTGCTGCTCGATGTGACCCCGCTGTCGCTGGGCATCGAGACCAAGGGTGGCGTGATGACCAAGCTCATCGAGCGCAACACCACCATCCCGACCAAGCGTTCGGAGACCTTCACCACCGCCGACGACAACCAGCCGTCGGTGCAGATCCAGGTGTTCCAGGGTGAGCGCGAGATCGCCTCGCACAACAAGCTGCTCGGCTCCTTCGAGCTGACCGGCATCCCCCCGGCCCCGCGCGGCGTGCCGCAGATCGAGGTCACCTTCGACATCGACGCCAACGGCATCGTGCACGTGACCGCGAAGGACAAGGGCACCGGCAAGGAGAACACGATCAAGATCCAGGACGGCTCCGGCCTGTCCAAGGATGAGATCGACCGGATGGTCAAGGACGCCGAGGCGCACGCTGCCGAGGACAAGGCCCGCCGCGAGGAGGCCGAGACCCGCAACCAGGCCGAGTCGCTGGTGCACCAGACCGAGAAGTTCATCAAGGAGAACGAGGACAAGGTCCCGGCGGACGTCAAGACCAAGGTCGAGGCGGCCATCGCCGAGGCGAACGAGGCGCTCAAGGGCACCGATATCGCCGCGGTGAAGTCCGCGGTGGAGAAGCTCGCGACCGAGTCGCAGGCGCTGGGCCAGGCCATCTACGAGGCGTCGGCGGCCGAGTCCGCTGCCTCCGGCAACGGCGCCGCCAGCTCCTCGGCTGGTGACGATCAGGTTGTGGACGCCGAAGTTGTGGACGAGCCGGTCGACACGGAGAAGAAGTGACACAGGGAAACTCCGAACAGGAGCCGATCACCTTCGTCGACAATCGCAAGATCGATCCGGACACAGGTGAGATTCGGGAACCGGCGGCAGAGCCCGCCGCCGGGCCCGGCCCGGAAGCCGGGAACGGCACCGAACCCCTCCTCGGTAACGATGTGGGCGCCGACGTCCTGGCCGAGACCATCACCAAGGAGCTGGCCGAGCGCACCGCCGATCTGCAGCGGCTGACCGCCGAATACGCCAACTACCGGCGGCGGGTCGAGCGGGACCGGCAGGCGACCATCGAGGCGGCCAAGGCCGCCGTGGTCTCCGAATTGCTCGGTGTCCTCGACGATCTCGATCGTGCGCGCGCCCACGGCGACCTCGAAACCGGACCGCTCAAGTCGGTCGCGGACAAGCTCGCCGATGCGCTGCACAAGCAGGGTCTGCAGGAATTCGGTACCGAGGGCGAGGCCTTCGACCCGACCCTGCACGAGGCCGTGCAGCACGAGGGCGACGGACACGATCCGGTGATCGGTGTAGTTATGCGCAAGGGCTATCGGTTCGGCGATCGGGTGCTTCGGCACGCGCTCGTCGGGGTAACCGATGGCGTGGCCGATCTGGTCGAAGAAGAGGCATCCGATGATGCCAATGCGAACAACCAATAAGAACCCGAGAGGAGGAGATGCCCGGTGAGTCAACGGGAGTGGATCGAAAAGGACTTCTACAAGGAGCTGGGTGTCTCCTCCAGCGCCTCGCAGGACGAGATCAAGAAGGCGTATCGCAAACTCGCTCGTGACTTGCATCCGGATGCCAACCCCGGCGATACCAAGGCCGAGGAGCGGTTCAAGACCGTCAGTGAGGCCCATGCCGTGCTGTCGGATCCGGCCAAGCGCAAGGAGTACGACGACACCCGAAAGCTGTTCGCGGGTGGCGGATACGGGCGCGGTGGCTTCACTCCCGGTACGGGCGGCGGCTTCTCGCAGGACTTCAATATCGGCGACATCTTCGGCCAGGCGAATGCGGGCGACGGTGGCCTCGGTGACCTGCTGGGTGGCCTGTTCAACCGGGGTGGCACGCGAACCTCGAGCCGCCCGCGCCGCGGTGCGGATGTGGAGACCGAGACGACCCTCGGGTTCCGCGAGGCCGCGCAGGGCGTCACCGTTCCGCTGCGGATGACCAGTCCGTCGCCGTGTACCACCTGCCACGGCAGCGGCGCCAAGCCGGGAACCAGTCCGCGAGTCTGTCCCGTCTGCAACGGCAACGGCGTGATCAGCCGCAACCAGGGTGCGTTCGGCTTCAGCGAGCCGTGCGACGAATGCCGTGGTACCGGCTCGATCATCGATGACCCGTGCGTCGACTGCCACGGCAGCGGCATCCAGAATCGGACCCGCACCATTACGGTGCGGATTCCGCCCGGTGTCAGCGACGGGCAGAAGATCCGGCTGGCCGGACAGGGTGAGGCCGGGCTGCGTGGTGCGCCCTCGGGTGACCTCTATGTGACCGTGCATGTCAGCCAGGACAAGGTCTTCGGCCGCAATGGCGATGACCTGACCCTGGTGCTGCCGGTCAGTTACAGTGAATTGGTGCTGGGCACAACGGTTTCCGTGCCCACGCTGGAAGGGCGCGTCGGCGTCAAGGTGCCGCCCGGCACCGCGGACGGCCGCATCCTCCGGGTGCGCGGCCGTGGCGTGCCCAAGCGCGGTCCCGCCGGCGGGGCGGGCGATCTGCTCGTCACCGTCAAGGTGGCCGTGCCGCAGAAGCTGGACGACAATGCCACCGAGGCGCTCAAGCGGTTCGCGGAGGCGGAGAAGACCAGCGGGTTCGATCCGCGTGCGGGATGGGCAGGTGCGTGATGTCCGATAATCCGAGGCAGGCATCCGGTGGGTCGGCGCGGGCCGAGGTCTTCATGATCTCGGTTGCGGCCCAGCTGGCGGGCATGCACGCGCAGACACTGCGCACGTATGACCGCCTGGGACTGGTTACGCCGCAACGGACTTCGGGTGGCGGTCGACGTTATTCGGCACGGGACGTCGAGCTGCTGCGCGAGGTGCAGCGGCTGTCCCAGGACGAGGGCGTCAACCTGGCGGGCATCAAGCGCATCATCGAACTCACCAATCAGGTCGAGGAACTGCAACAGCGGGTCGCCGAATTGTCGGCCGAGCTGGATCGGCTGCGCGCAGGGTATCGCCCCGATCTCGCGCCGCCGCAACGCAGTACCGCACTGGTGGTGTGGAAGCCGCGCAATCGGCGCTGAAAGGCGCTTCGGCAAAAGCAACGGCTCCGGGATTCGGTACACAACCGAGCTCGGAGCCGTTGTCGTTTCGCCAATGGGTAAATGCGTTATGCGGCAACGCCGTACCCGCTGCCGCGGCGAATAACTGCTGGCAGTACTCGAGCAAACTCCTGACTCCGGATTTCGGCATCCGGCAGGTGGTTCGTGGCTGCGCGGCGTCGGCCCGCGACCGACAGGGTTGCCGATGATGTGCCGAGCCGTGAAGTTTGCTGCGAGCGGTATTTCAGCAAACTATTCGCCGGATCGCCCGTGTGATTTCGTCGGTCGCCAGGTCGGTGGGATGCGCGGCGTTTGCCCGAGCCGGGTAAGCGGTTGCGGCGCGCGGGTTGCCGAGGAATCGCTCTCGGAGCCGCAATGGGATGAATCTTGCAAAACGGGCCGTGCGAAACCGGCAGGTATATGACGGATTTCGCCGCCGTGTTCGTTCTTTCGGTTTGTTTTCAAGGGTTTTCGTGGTGCTGACCGCCGTTTCGTCCGAATTACATGCTTGATGTTTATCTGACTGATTCCGTAGCTGGCAAACCTCGCCTACACTCATTCGCATTGGCTGCTGTCGAGTGTCCCGCAGCACCTCACTTGTCGGCCACGGATTGTGTTCGAGCGCAAAAAGGGGTTGTGACACAAATGGATTCGCGGACGGTCGCTTTGATCAGAACAACGTTCAAGGCGGTTGCTGCGGAGGAGGGCGGCCCCGCCAAGCTAGCCAGTTCGTTCTATGCAATCCTTTTCACCAACTACCCCGCCGCAAGGGACTTTTTTCCGGCGGCCATGGATGCGCAGCGTGACCGATTGGTCAAGGCCATCTCCTATGCGCTGGATCGGCTCGAGGAGCCGGACAAACTATTGCCATTCCTCGCCCAACTCGGGCGGGATCACCGCAAGTACGGTGTACAGGCCGCGCACTACACCGCCGTGGCCACCTCGCTGAAGTCCGCGATGCGGATCTTCGCGGGCGCCGAGATGTGGACCGACGAGGTCGACCGGGCGTGGGATGAGGGCCTGAAGATCATCGGCGACACCATGATCGGCGCGGCCGAACAGGAATCGGCGCCATCGGTCTGGTCCGGAACCGTCGTCGAGTGCCGCGAGGTGCTGCGCAATCTCGCCGTCGTCCGGCTGCAATTGGATCAGCCGATGCAGTACGCCGCTGGCCAGTACATCAGCGTGCAGATTCCGTCCCGGCCGCGCATGTGGCGCTATATGTCCCCGGCAGTGCCCGCGAATGCGAACGGGGAGATCGAATTCCATGTCCGCGGAGTGCTCGGCGGCTGGGTCAGTCCGGCCATCGTCGGCCACACCGCCGTCGGTGACCAGTGGTACCTCGGTTCACCTCTGGGCGGACTCGGCATACCGCGCAATGTGAAACGCAAAATGCTGATGGTCGGCTGCGGTACCGGCATCGCACCCCTGCGCGCCCAGCTCATGGCGATGGCACAGCGGCGTATCAATCCTCGGGTGCACCTGTTCGTCGGCGGACACCATCCCTGTGATCTCTATGATCTGGAGATCCTGAGCCAACTGGCCACCGCCAATAAGTGGCTCAGCGTCACCCCGGTCACCGAGAGCGATGAAAACCCCTGGTGGTATCTGGATTCCGGCGAGCCCGAACGCATCTGGCCGGGCCTGGATGCCCGGGTGACCGGCCAGATCGGCAAGGTCGTCGCCAGTTACGGTTCCTGGGCCGACCGGGATGTGCAGATCGTCGGCTCACCCTCGATGGTGCAGACCACCAAGTTCCGCTTGATGGCCGCCGGTACCCAAACCAAGAACATCCGCCACGACCCGCTGTTCTGAATCTTTGGCTGAATTTTTGGCCGCGCGGGCGCGGCGTGTTCGCGGCCCCCTTGGTCTCGTTAAAGTCCCTCGAACTGTATTGCGGCAGCTGGAGTTCCGGTTTCGACAAGACGATCCAGGGTCACCCGGACCATATTCGGTGAGCCACAGACCAGCACCTGATGGTTGTTGAACGCGCCGTGTGAAGCAACCACATCCGCGAGCGTGCCGAAGAGCATGTCATCGAGCGGGAATCCGATATCCACCCGCGAATGCTCGTACCACTCGTCGACCCAACCCGGGTCCTCCGGGCCTTCGACGACGGGAATCACAGTGAGCCAGGGCAATTCGTTCGCCAGCAGGAACAGCATGTCGTCGGCGTACAGATCGCGCGGGGAGCGGCCGCCGGTGAACAGATAGGTGGGCGGCGGATCCTCGTGTCGGGCGAGTTCGAGGATCTGGGCGCGCATCGGGGCCAGACCGGTGCCGCCCGCGATCATCACCACCTCATCGCCGTACGGGTCGACATTGAAAGTGCCGAGGGGAGCGCCGATCTGCCATTCGTCGCCGGGTTTGGTGTCGGTGACGATGCTGCCGCTGCACCAGCCGCCGAGCACCGTGCGCACATGGAACTCCAACTTGCCGTCCAGCGACGGCGGCAGCGCAGGGGAGAATCTGCGGCGCATGCCGGGATGCTGCGGCACCCGGACCTCGACGGACTGCCCCGCGAGGAACGGGACGTACTCGCCGATCAAGCGGATCACCGCGACATCGTGGCGCAGCCGATGGTGACCGACCACCGTCGCCTTCCATTCGGGCGCGGAACCATTGCCGAGCGAGCTCGGATCTATTGTCATTGCTTCTCTCACACGGGATCTGAGCTGATTGCCCACTCTGGGGTGCCGACCGCCATGAGGGCACGGCGGGTATCGGCGATCATGCGGGCCGACCCGGAGATCTGGATCTGGCGGTCGGCCCAGGAACCGAAGCTGGCCACCACCGCGCCCAGATTTCCGATCAGGCGGCGGTGCATGCCGTACGGCTCTTCCTGCGGCGGATGCGGATACCACCACGGGTTGGTCTTCTGTTCGCACACCGGGACCACGGTCAGCCAGGGATTGCTCTGGGAGAGCTGCCACATGTTCTCGACGTCGTACAGATCGCAGGGGTAGCGCCCGCCGATGAAGAAATGCACGCGCGGGTTGATACCGCGCTGGCCCATCTCGATCAGTTGTGCGCGCAGCGGGGCGATGCCGGTGCCCGCGCCGATCAGCAGCACATCGCGGCCGCTTTCGCGATCGATGTGCAGGCCGCCGAGCGGACCCGCGATCATCCAACGGTCGCCGACCCTGGTCTCATTGACAATGGCCGGGCTCACCCAGCCGCCGCGGATCTTGCGAACATGGAATTCGATCTCGCCATACGGATTCGCGGGAATGGCGGGCGATAGGTAGCGCCACATCTTCGGCCGCTGCGGCAGCGAGATCGGCACATACTGCCCGGCCTGATACGGGATCGGACTATCGGATTGCAGCCGCACGATGGCCAGATCCTCGAGCACCCGGCGATGGCCGACGACGGTCGCCTCCCAATACGGCTGCGACTTGTCGGAGTTGGCGCCGATGGCCATGGAGGCGGAGATCAGGATGGTGATATCGCGCCAGCCCTCCTCCAGCGCGCGATTCCACATCGGCCCGTTGAACACCCGAAACGCGGCCAGCAGTGCCCGCCCGGCGATATCGTAGTGCGCGGCGATGACACCGAATTTGCGATGATCGCGCGCCAGCTGTTCCAGGAACTTCTGGGCCCGTCCCCAGTCCTCGAGATTGTCGAGTGCGAAATGGATGGCGGTCACCAGGCGCTTGGCCTGCATCTCCATCGCGGGCGGGAACAACTCCCGCAACTCTGGCTCCTCTGCGAACAGATGACCATAGAACGCACTGATCAACCGCTCGGGTCCGTTCGGCGATTCGATCACCGAGCGGAAGTTGGCGCGGACCAGCGCTGCCGAACGCGCATCCACGAGGTGGAGCTTCCTTTCCCTCTATGTGCTGCCCAGGGACATGTCCGTAACCGGCGGTCCTCCGCCGTCAAGTATCCCTGAAAATCCCGTGGTCGTGTGGGTATGACCGATCACGCCCGCGCCAACGGTAATCCGTGGGCAAATCGGGTCTGCTGTGGGCCTGACATGCAGGATAGGCGAACAGCCTGGCAGGCAGGTTACCGCTGGGTCAACTCGCCACGTTGGCGCGCACCGCCGGGGCGACCGATTCGGCGTAGCGGTGCACCTGTTCGACGGGGTCGCCCTCGATCGGCCAGAAGATGAACGCGTCGATGCGCTGGTCGCGGTGCAGGGCGGACAGGTCGTCGACCCAGCGCTCGGGCGGCCCGCCAGGAAGCGGTGGTCGGTGCCGTCATCGGTGATGGTGCCGGAGAGGTTGTAGACCCGGCGGATGGCGCGCGGGTCGCGCTGCGCCGCAGCGGCTTCCCGCTGGAGGTTATCGGCCTCCGGCATCAGGAAGAGGCCGAATTCGGGTGGACGGGATGGCTTGTCGCGGGTGCGTACGCCGACATTCCGACGCTTCAGATGGCTAGCACGGTCTTGCCGCGCGCACCCGCGGCGCCGATGACCGCGGCGGCCGAGGCCAGCGGGACGGTGGCGTCGATCGGCACCACCACATCGCCCTCCGCGACGCGCTCCAGCAGGCGCGTCAATTCCGGTGCGCGGCCGGAGGATTCGATATTGCCGCCGTTGATCCCGCGGTTGCGCAGCGCCTGCTCGTCGGCGGCCCAGATGGTGGAGTAGACGGTGCCGCCGTCGCGGACCAGCGCGGTCAGCTCGGCCAGCGTTTCGGGCGGGCTGACCAGGTCGAAGAGCACGTCGACCCCGCCGGGATGTGCGGCGGCGATCTGCTCCGCGATCGGGCCCCGGGTGTAGTCGACGGTCTCGGCCGCGCCCAGTCGGGTCATCTGGTCGGCGGCCGCGCCGCGGGCGGTCGCGATGACGTGCGCACCCGCCATATTCGCCAACTGCACCAGGAACGAGCCGACACCGCCGGTCGCGCCGATGATCAACACCGTCTGACCCGGCTCGATCTTGCTGGCGTCCACGATGTCCTGGGCGGTGACGCCCGCGGTCGGCAGGGCCGCGGCCGCCACGGTCGGGACCCGGTCCGGGATTCGGACCAGTGTGGCGTTCTCGGGCAGTACCGCATACTCCGCGAAACTGCCGTGGCCGACGGGCGGGACCAGGAATTTGCCGACGACACGGTCGCCGACGGCGAATCCGGTGACGCCGGGGCCGATCGAGGACACCGTGCCCGCGCCGTCGACACCGAGGATCATCGGGAAATCGTGCGGCAGCTTGCCGTCCAGAATGCCATTGGCCATCTTCTGGTCGAAGGGGTTGACGCCCGCCGCCTCCAGTTGCACTCGCACCGCGCCCACGCTCGGCTCGGGCATCGGCATTTCGGCCAATTCGGGTGTTGCTCCGAAGCTTCGTACCACGATCGCGCGCATCCATCGCTCCTCGGGTTGGGCTGGATTGTGGTGCATAAACCAGGGCAAAGGCCATCGTAGGCATCCTTATGCCATAGACCCTGTGATTGATGCCATTCGGCAGTGTCGCGGCGTAGCGTTCATCACGAGTCTGTTCAGGTGTCGGGCGAATCGGTGCGGTTCGTTCAAAAAACTAAAGTTGAGTGGAACAGACTCAACCTTTCGGACGTTGAACGGTGCGAAGCGGTGCGAGCCGCGCGGTGGAACCGCGTGGATTCCGGCGAGCTCGACACCGCGCATCGACTAGTAGGAAGGTGACTTGTGGACTCGTTCAATCCCACCACCAAGACCCAGGCGGCCCTGACCGCCGCCCTGCAGGCCGCCTCGGCCGCGGGCAATCCGGAGATTCGTCCGGCGCACTTGCTGGTGGCGTTGCTGGATCAAACCGATGGCATCGCCGCCCCCTTGCTCAAGGCCGTCGCGGTGGATCCGGCGACGGTTCGACACGAGGCGCAGGACATTGTCGACCGGCTGCCGCGCGCGACCGGTGCGACCACGACACCGCAGCTCGGCCGGGAGGCACTGGCCGCGATTACCGCCGCCCAGCGCCTGGCCACCGAACTCGGCGACGAATACGTCTCGACCGAACACGTCCTGGTCGGCCTGGCCGAGGGCGATTCGGATGTGACCATGCTGCTGAAGAAGTACGGCGCGACCCCCGACGCGCTGCGTGAGGCGTTCACCGCGGTGCGCGGCAGCGCGCGGGTGACCAGTCCGGATCCGGAGGGCAGCTACCAAGCGCTGGAGAAGTATTCGACCGACCTCACCGCGGCCGCCCGCTCCGGCAAACTCGACCCGGTCATCGGCCGCGATACCGAAATCCGCCGTGTCGTACAGGTTTTGAGCCGTCGCACCAAGAACAACCCGGTGCTCATCGGCGAGCCGGGCGTCGGCAAGACCGCCATCGTCGAAGGTTTGGCCCAGCGCATCGTGGCCGGTGATGTGCCGGAGTCGTTGCGCGGCAAGTCCGTTGTCTCGCTCGACCTCGGTGCGATGGTGGCCGGCGCGAAGTACCGCGGTGAATTCGAGGAGCGGCTCAAGGCCGTACTCGAGGAGATCAAAAGCAGTGCAGGGCAGATCATTACCTTCATCGATGAGCTGCACACCATTGTCGGCGCCGGCGCGACCGGCGAATCCGCCATGGACGCCGGCAATATGATCAAGCCGATGCTCGCCCGCGGTGAACTGCGCCTGGTCGGTGCCACCACGCTGGAGGAGTATCGCAAGTTCATCGAGAAGGACGCCGCCCTGGAGCGCCGCTTCCAGCAGGTGCTGGTCGGCGAACCGTCGGTGGAGGACACCATCGGCATTCTGCGCGGCATCAAGGAGCGCTACGAGGTGCACCACGGTGTGCGCATCACCGACTCCGCACTGGTGGCCGCGGCCACCCTCAGCGACCGCTACATCACCTCCCGGTTCCTACCGGATAAGGCGATCGATTTGGTCGATGAGTCGGCGTCGCGGCTGCGCATGGAAATCGACTCGCGCCCAGTGGAAATCGACGAGGTCGAGCGCGCAGTGCGTCGCCTCGAGATCGAAGAGGTCGCGCTGGAGAAGGAGACCGATGCGGCCTCCAAACAGCGTTTGGACAAGTTGCGCCAGGAACTCGCCGACGACCGCGAGAAGCTCAACCAGCTGATGACCCGCTGGCAGAACGAGAAGAGTGCCATCGATCAGGTCCGAGTTCTCAAGGAGGAGTTGGAATCGCTGCGCGGTGAGTCCGAGCGCGCCGAACGCGATGGCGATCTCGGCAAGGCCGCCGAACTGCGTTACGGGCGGATCCCGGCACTGGAGAAGCAGCTCGCCGAGGCCGAAAAGGCCTCTGCGACAGCCGGTGACGGCGAGGTGATGCTCAAGGAGGAGGTCGGCCCCGACGATATCGCCGAGGTGGTCTCGGCCTGGACCGGTATTCCGGTCGGCCGCATGATGGAGGGCGAAACCCAGAAGCTGCTGCGGATGGAGCAGGAGTTGGGCAAGCGCGTCGTCGGCCAGGCCGAGGCGGTGCAGGCGGTCTCCGATGCGGTGCGCCGGGCCCGAGCCGGAGTCGCGGATCCGAACCGGCCGACGGGTTCGTTCATGTTCGTCGGCCCGACCGGTGTCGGTAAGACCGAGCTGGCAAAGGCGTTGGCGGACTTCCTGTTCGACGACGAACGCGCCATGGTCCGCATCGATATGAGCGAGTACAGCGAAAAGCACTCCGTCGCGCGGCTGGTCGGCGCCCCGCCCGGCTACGTCGGTTACGACCAGGGCGGTCAGCTGACCGAGGCGGTGCGGCGCAGGCCGTACACCGTGGTGCTGTTCGACGAGATCGAGAAGGCGCATCCGGATGTCTTCGACATCCTACTCGCCGTACTCGACGAGGGTCGCCTGACCGACGGCCAGGGCCGCACGGTGGACTTCCGCAACACCATCCTCATTCTGACCTCGAATCTGGGTGCGGGTGGCGATCGGGACTTCGTCATGAACGCGGTCCGCGCGGCCTTCAAACCGGAATTCCTGAACCGCCTCGACGATGTGGTCATGTTCCACGCTCTCGACGAGGAGCAGCTGGAGTCCATCGTCGACATCCAGCTCGACCAGCTGCAGAAGCGGCTGTCGCAGCGCAGGCTGAAGCTGGACGTCAGCGATTCGGCCCGGTTCTGGCTCGCGGTGCGCGGCTACGACCCGGTCTACGGCGCCCGCCCGCTGCGCCGCCTGATCCAGCAGTCCATCGGCGACACCCTCGCCAAGGAACTGCTCGCCGGTGAGGTCACCGATGGCGACACCGTCGCGGTCAACGTGACCCCGAACGGCGAGGGCCTGATAGTCGGCCGCGGCTGACCTAACGGCCTGCCCACCCCTGCGGCCCGGCTCGCGATCAATCGCGACCGGGCCGCCGTCATAACCACGGCAGAGCGAGTCATGCGAGCGACGTCGGCGGCCATCTCGAACCCGCGCGAAGGCCGGGCCATCGACTCAGTCGAGTCGTCGAAGCACCTGTATCGCGGTCATGAACCTCGGCCATCGGTACCGATTGCCTGTTCTCCGCAGCCCGGTTCGCGATCAGTCCGCAGCCCGGCCGCTTCCGTACCCACCACGGAGCGAGTCTTACGAGCGACCTGTTCGCGGCCCGTCTCGCGTCCGAGTCGTCGAAGCCGATCGTGACCGAACCCGTGCCCGTCGTCGTGCTTCCGGAGAGCCGGGTGCGTCTGCACGACATGGCGATTCGGC
>NZ_JBEXLC010000023.1:0-75990 GCF_040609795.1 Nocardia sp. NPDC004604 | reverse complement strand
CCGGCGCCAACGCCGCCACCGTATCCGGATCCACCAAAGGACCAGGATCAGCAGGCCGAGCCTGCGTCTGCGGAGCCGGCTGAGCAGCAGGCGGCGCCGGCTGCCCCGCCCTCGGATCCGGCGGCGCGACAACATTACCCTGCGGCACAACAGCCGAACCCGGAACAGCACCACCCTGACCCGGTTGCGCCTGCGGTGTCGCTGGCGCGCCGTTCTGCCCTGGCGACGCTGACGAGCCGTTCTGGCCCGGCGACGCACCGGATCCCGGATTGACCGGACCGGTGCCCGTGCGCGGCGCGGCCTTGCGCTCTTGCTTACCCGACCATGGCGTTACCGGGCCGGACTGTGAATCGCCCTCTCCCCCAGCATCTTCGGTTGGCTCATTGACAACTTCGACCTGGTAGTCCGCAGGCCACACCTCCGCGCTCGTCACGATCCACCCCCTAGCACTCGCTTGATGCGGACATCACGGCCGGTCGGCATCGACTGCTCGACGAACCGTCCGGAATAGGGATCATAAGTCATGACTTGTGTTGCGCCGAGGGCGATTCCGGTTCGAGTCGGTGCGTTGCTGCGGTAATCCCAGAAGACCAGATCGCCCGCCGAAACCGCGGCGGGATCGACCCGCTGTCCGCACGCCGCCTGGGCCGCAACGGTCTTCGGCAGCACCGTCACGGCTTTACCGATACTCGACGATTGCCCGCACGCGGCCGACGCCGATCCCGGCTGCGCCGACGTTCCCCGCACGGGCGGTGCGACAGGTTCGGTGTCGTCCGGTGGTTGCGCCGCCGGATCGCAACGCCCGGTCACCGCGCCGGCCGAGGCCTGATAGACGACATCCCGCGTCAACCCTGCCGCACTCGAAGGGCCACTCGGCGCACCGTCGGCACTTCCTGCCGACGCTTTCAGCGCGTGATTGATGGCCAATTCACGAGCACAGTCACTGAGCAATCCACTCATGGTCGTCTGCAGCGGCGGCAGTTGGTACGGCGCGGTACGGATCGCGCTCACGCAGGCGCGCTGCCAGTCGGAGGCGGTTGTATCGTCCGGTGCCACAGTCAATTCCGCGTACGGGTTGGCGGTAGGCGCGGTCGAGGGCGCGGCGCCCGCTCCCGAACTGGCGGCAGCGGTCGCACGGGGTGTGGAGGTTTCGGTCTGCGAAGGGTCGGGACCCACCGCACTGTCGCACTGATAGTGCAGGTCGGCGGAGATGGCCGAGGTCGTGCCGCCGACAACAAGCACCAGGAGGACGAGCACCGTGCCCAGTCCGGACACCGCCGCCAGCAACAACCACGCCCATGCAGGAACCATGGCGAGGAATATGAGCCGACCGATCATCGAATACCTCTCCGCACAGGACGAGCGACTTTACCTTCCCAAGGTGTGGACCTAATTCCCCAGCAGCCGGTCGACCTGACTCATTGTCGGTATCCATCCCGGATGTGCGTTATTTGTTCCGCGTGGCGTCACCGTACTCGGCAAATCTCCGGAACGACCGGAGGCCAAATGTTCTGTTCGGACGGCATGGAAGGCCACATCCCGGAGGTTACGGATATTGTCCGGATCGGCTGTATTATGAACGAACCTTTCAGTGGCCCGCTGCGTGATCTTGGCATGCTCGTTGAAAGTCCACTGCTTCATTCGTTCCGCCGTTGTCTCATCGACTCCGGCATCGAACAGCCTGTCCCTTTCGGCGGTCCCGCTGCCACGGACATATCCGGAGGAACCGCTGTTTATCACATCATTGAGCGCAGCCATCTTCGCTTTCGCCGCGTCGGGATCGTTGGCAATGTCATTCATATATTCCCGGACGTAACTCACATGCGAACGATAAGGGTCGACGTGGTCGGCCAGATCGACACCGCCCGCCCTGACTCGACGGAATTCCCGGGCCGCCTGCTGCAGGGTCCCTATATTGGCCGCGACCTCGTCGGCGCTACCCGTGCCATTGATCAGCAGACGTGCTGAATTCTGGGTATGCCGCAATGCTGCAGTCAAGAAGGCCAGGTCGCGATCCTGGAGTGGTTCGTTGGCGGCAGCCTGGGCGATGGTCGCACGCGAGCGTACCGCGAGTCGCGCCCTTTCCTCATTTCTCGCACCGGCGCCGATCATGGCCCCATACGAATCAGCCGCCGAGCCACCCACATCGATAACACCTTGTACCGCTGCGGCGTTGCCCAGGAACGAGTCCAATTCGCCATATGCTGCGGCTTCCGCGGCAGCATTAGAGGCATAGAGTTCGCGGTTGAAGTAAGACTGCGAATACCAGCCATACCGCCCACCAAACCGCCTATCCCCGGTCCACACGCCCCCCTGCGCTTCCGTAATTGCCTTCTTCAGCCTGGATTGCGGGTGGAACGATCCGGGCAGCCCCATCATCATCCATTCGGTCAATGGCGAGTTGGCAATTGTGCTCGCACCACTCATCAGCGCCATCATCCCCAAACCCGACATCTTGTGACTCGCGCCGATTTGCCCCATCCCGAGCGCGGTCCCTCCGCCGCCCCCACCTGCTCCGGCTCTGGCACCGCCATTCTGAATGGCCAGAGCGAATCGATTGGCAATCCATTCGTTGCCCTTCTCCATACTCGCGTTGAGACGCTTCAGCTGGAGGATGGCGACGATTTCCACAATCGCGCCGATCACAAACACCGACATGACCTGGCCGCGCGCCTGGTGGAACAGATCGCCGAGAAACAGCTCGTAGACACCCAGGAATATGACGAATACAGCCATACGCCCGGCCGAGACGAATCCGTGCACAACACAGCGAATGGTGAACGTCTGCGTCGGCCCGTACACGAACCCGCCCGCGGCGAATCCGAATATCGTCATGAATCCGTAGTAGATCGAATCGAGCGCGGCCCAGATGACCTTGATCGCCAGGTATGCGCCGAAAAGCAACAGCACCGTTCCGGACAACAGCAGCAGAATTCCCGCGCCGATTTGACCGACGCTCGGGTTGTCTGCCGCCGCATAGGCGGCGCTGTCCCCGCAAGACTTCATCCCGTTCTTGACCCGGTCGTCGTCACCGGCCATGACGCCGGCCGACCAGGCCGCCTTGCATGACGCTCGGTCGTCCACGATGTGCCCGAAATTCCACACCTGCAACGGACGTCGCGCGAAGTTGTCCGCCATATCGGACTGCATCGTCTGTATCAACTGGTTCGGATTCGGATTGCTATTGCCGTTCAAACCGGCCGCCACCGAAATCCCCAGATTCCGCCCCTGCGACAGCAGTCCGTCCGGTGACAGCACCTCGGCCAGTGGCTCGGCCAGGAACAGCGGCCCGAGTATCGCCACTCCCACCATCATCACGACCTGCATCGTGGCCTTGGAGAAATAGCCGCGCACAATGAATACGCCCACGGGAACCGCGCCGATCGCCACGAAAGTCACCAGCATGATCGGTGTCGCGATCTGGCCCGTCAGTGCGTCGGCCACGCCTTGCAGCGGCTTGCTGACAACGCTCAGCCACCCGAAATCCAGGGTATCGGTGGGTAGCCAGATCGCGGTGACCGTGATAACCAGCCAGATGGCGAACAGCACGATGATCAGGAACGACATCACGATATTCCCGGGGCTGAAGATTCCGCCGCGATTGGTGGCAAACAGATAGCTCGAAAGTTCTACTCCCGACGAATCTTTGATCCGCATCCAGCTCAGCGCGCTGTTGGGCGCGGATACGGTCCCCGTACCGGTCTGCGCGGTGGCCAGCACCGCCATGATGCCTGGACAGACGAATAGCACGACGAGAGCGATGAGGGTCCACGTGGTCCAGCGTCGACGGCGCGTCGCGCCGATCCACCTACGACATCGCCGAAATACCGCCGACGGCCGCCAGTGGACCGGATCGAAGAGTTCGGCATCCTCCCCCAGCCCGAAGTCGTCTCGGCCCGATCGAATGCCGCGCTCAGTAGCGAATCTCAACGCACTGCCTGTCTTTCCGAAATGGCCGTGCGGCTGGTTCCGGGAGCACTCGGCGTGCTGGTGATCGCCGCGGCGCGATCGATCCGGGCCGGGCCGAGCACCTTGCCGCGGCCGATCCGGTTCAGTGCGTCACGCATGAACATCTCGCCGCGGCGTTCCTCGGGCACCTGACGGCCGGTGCCGACCGGCGGCGAGGTCTCCTCGCGCAGGATCTGCAGCAGAAACGGCGCTTCCTCGAGATCCACGCCGAGCCATTCCAGACTGTTGCGGGCCAGCGTCTCATCGCGTTGCCGGAAGACGAACCGGTTCGGGATGAGATTGTGCGCGGCCCCCTGGAAGTCGGTCGCCGGATCATGCGACGCCAGCCCGATCGCCGCCAGATGCTTACGGCCGTCGCGGCTGAAATCCGAGGTGACCGCCGAGCCGACCTGTGTCTGCGTGAAGTGATGCGCCTCATCGCCGACCAGCAGCCCGAACCTGCCGTTATCGGTGAGGAACGCCTCGCGGGCGGCCACGCCGACGAGTTCGTACAGCGCGGTCCCGAGCCGTTTGGTCAGTGGCAATCGGTTGTACAGGTGCGGGGTGGTGAGCTCCTCCGCAGTCGGGAGCGCCAGTTGGTGACTGCGCACGACCGTCGCGGCGGCATTGAGTCGCAACGGTTTCAGCGCCGGATCGAACAGCACCGGTACCCGCTCGACAACAGTGCCGAGGCGTGCGGCCAGATCCGCATATTCCTCTGGGTTTCCGGGCTGGTCGCGCAGCCGCCGCACGACATGGAACAGATCGAGCAGACTCCGGATACCGTGTTCGGCCATCCCCCTGATGGTCAGCAGATTGCTGGCGGCGGCACCCGCGCCGGAGGTCGGTGACAGATCCAGCAGCGGCAGGATCGAGTCGAGCGCGCGCTCACCCGCGACCCTCGGTTCGAACATGCGCAGCGGATCCAGCGATACCGTCGGATTCGCCAGATCGATGACAACCGCATTGTCGATCGCGGCGGCGAAGTGCTCCCACTCACCGACCTGACTTCGGTCGATGGCCAGGAACTGCCCACCCATATCGTGGACGAGCACCGCCATCAGCTTCAGGAAATACGATTTGCCCGAACCGAGTTCGCCGGTGACCGCGAATGATGCGGACAAGTCGTGCAGCGCGGCCTCCATGATGCCGAAATGGATCGGCTCGTATTGGCCGGACAGCAGGTTGACCCCGATCACCGGGCCGCTGTCGTCGCCGATCTGGCTGGTGATGAACGGTACGAACCCGGCCCACATATCCGAAGGCACGATATGGGCGAAGTCGTCGTAAGCCCGGCGTTGCGGACTTCCGGGAATCAGCATCGACCACAGATCGACCTGGGTACCCAGCGGTGCGGTCATCTCGACCTGGAACCGCTTATAGCGGCGCTTGAGCGTATTGACCGCATCCATCGTGACATCGCGCGAGGGGCCACCGATGGCGATGACGGTCGTGAAGGAGACCTCCGACTCACCGCCGTTGACCTCGAAATGCTGGTTGTATTCGCCCAACATCTGTGCCTTCGACGTCAGCGTATTCTGCGCGAAGGACACCTCCTGGTCGCGCTGATCCATCTGCTCACCGAGTCGGCGCAGGCTCAGCTCGTTGTTCTTGAGTACTTGGTCCGCAGATTTGGTCGATACCCGCATCCCCCAGTCGACCGTGACGTCGCCGAGGCCCTCCAGCACATTCAGGAATTCGCTGCCACCGGGAAAACGCATGCCCGAGTACGGGAATGAATGCGGGGTGAGCATCGCCTGATAGGACGGGCGATACTCGTAATCCGGTTGCACGACCTTGATCACCGGGACGAACGAGGGCCGTACCCGCCGGTTGCTATCGGCCTGAGCGCCCTCGTCGAGTGCCGCCGAGGAGAACACGGCCGCTGTCGCGTCATCCAGTGCGCCGACCCGAGTCGGGGCCACCGGATCGCCCGCCGCACCACGCGACAGGTAGTGCTCCCACAGCCATTGAAACAGTGCGGCGGGCACCGGAACCGGATCGAAATCCCCGCCGATCCGGGACAGGATCTCATTCGCCTTTTCGTCGTAGGCATCCAGCTCCGCGCGGGAGATGGCGGTCGCATCGATCGTGGTGGTGCTGCCACGCCACATACGCGACAGCGCCGAAATACCGGAGTTCGCCGTGCCGACCGGAATTGTCAGCAAGTAGATCCGGGTCTGCGGTGAGATCGCGCGGACTCGCTCATACGAGGCGACCACCTCGTCGGCGTAGTCCTCACATTCGTCGAGATCGACGCCCTCCACCATCTTGGTCAGCACATCGATCGTATTGAGCCGCGCCTGGATGCCGAGCAGCAATGACCCGCTCGGCAAGCTGTTGATCAGCGCATGGTGGGCCATCTTCACATCGTGCTTGTCACCCGCCTTGCGCAAACCGTAACCGAGCGGGTTGATGAAGTAGGTCGCGGTGACCAGACCCGAATGGGTGAATTGCAGATTCCCGCGAATCGCGGCGGTGGGCTGTAGATCTCGTCCGAACGCCATCAGCGGCTCCCTTCCGATGCTGGGCCACCGTTGCCGTTGATCCAGTTGCGCAAGTCCTTGCCGCTGCCGCCGACGCCGATCACATCGAGCATCCGGATATCGGGTTTCGCGCTCGCCGCCGCCTCAACCGGTCGATCCGGCAGGACCAGGACGATGGACTCTTCGATGAACATGGTGTGGCGTGCCGAATCGGTGTTGACCGGCATACCGGATGCGGATACCGGCTTGCGAAATATGACGAGCCGCCCCACCCACAGCGCCCGAGAAGTCATCCGGACGCCGGTATACGGCACCAGTCCGACGGCGAAGACGACCGCGATCGTCAGCACCAGCCCCACCACGAAGGTGACCGCCGGATTGACCGGAAATACCATCGCGCACGCCGAGGTGATCACCATCAACACCACTGCGCCCGCGACCTGCGGCAGGGTGTACGGCCCGAAGGGCAGTTTCTGCCCGTTCTGGGCCTTGCCGATCATGGTGGGAACCCGCTTGATCGGCGTGAAGACCTTGATCACCTGGGTCACCGATAGCCACCGATGGGGTGATCGGGGACGATGATGTTGGAGTCCGTGCGCGCGTAGTTGACCAGGGTCGGAAGTATCCAGAACAGGACCGCGGCCAGCAGCGCCGATCCGGCGACGGCGAGGATCTTCGCGGGCGAGAGCTTGGATTTGGCCGCCTCGGATATCAGCACACCCATGCTCAGGATGGTGATCAGGATCAGGCCCGCCCATCGGACGAACATCAGGATGTTGTACAGGATGGCGCTCAAATTACCCACGGCCGTGCCTCTTTCGTATCAGTTCTGGGTAGCCCGCGGAATCTGCACCGTCGTCGACGGCAGTGACGTCGTCGAGCTCGGCGCACTTGCGTGCGAGTTCTGCTGGTCGGCGATCACGGCAGGCGGGTTGGTCATCGCGGGAACGGCATCGACCGACTGCACCTGCCACTGGCCACCGTCGCGGACCATGGTCAGCGGATAGGCGAGCGTCGCGACCGCCCCGCCGTCGGCCTTGGGATTGACGGTGACGAGCACCTGCGCGTGCGAACGCGCTGTGCCACAACTGTTGTCGTCCGAGGTGACCGCAACTGTCTCCACGGCGGTGAACGGGGCCGGGCGCAGTGCGACGATACCGGCGTCCAGGGTGATGTAACGGCCTACATCGCCATTACCCGTCAGATAGGTGGTGAGAAAGCCCGAAGCCACTTGCGCGAGCGGTGTATCCGCCGTGCAGGGTGCGGAGTACGCCTGCGCCAGATCGGCGCCCCGGCTGGGCGGTTCGACCAGGGCGGGCAGCGCGAGCGCTCGCAGTCGACCGTTGAGCACCGATACCCCGACCCGATAGAACTGGCGGGTGTCCGCGCCCGCACTGTTGCTGGCGGTGGCGCCGCTGGTGCTGGTGCCGCTGGTGCCGCTGGTGCTGGTGGCACCGGGGGCGGACTTACCCAACCGGACCGATACGGTCACCGACCAGACCTCGAGTGTGTCGAAGCTACCTATCCGCGATACGTACACCACGGCGGGATCGGATACCTGCCGGGCCGTCGAGGGCAAGGTGATCTGCTGGGCACTGGATCCGACATATTCGCCGAGCCGATCCTGTTGTCCGGCAACAGAACTCAAGTAGGTCACGATGAACTGCTGAGCGAAAGACCCGGCCAATTGCGCGCGGCCGATGGTCGCGGGCGTCGCACTATCGGATGGGGGCGGCGGATCCGAGGCGAAAAAATCGAGGATCGCGTGCCCGCCACCGAGAACGGCCAGCACCGCGAGCACCGCGACGATCACATTGTCGCGGCGGCGGCGTGCGACCATTCGGCGAAGTAATTCATCGCCCGAATCCGTCGATCTGCCAACCATTGTCCGCACTCCCGAAATGGTAGAGAGCACCATCATTTCCAGCCCCCGTCGTCGTTCCCAGTATTGGGGACAGCGGGTCAGTACACAGGACTACGTTTCAAGCGATGCGCGAGCCGATACTGCAGCTGATCGTCGTACCCGATCGGCGCCTGCCTCTGCGGGGTTTCCAGCGACTCGCGCCCGGATTCCAGCATCGGCATGTCATCGGCCAGGCGCACCAGCTGGGCGATCGCGAGTTGCCGACTCGGATAGCCCGGATACGGGTACAGCAACAGCGACGTCGGGGTGTAACCGCCACCGTAGTTGAGGGCCCGCACCGTGACACCCGCAGTATCACCGGATTGCAGCCGATCACTGAGCGCTACCAAGCGGGCACGGTCATCCGGATGGAAGACGTCCACCGGCCGAAACAGATAGTCCCATCGGATCCAGGGAGCCGGATCCGTGAGCCAATGCGAGATGCTGGCACGCTCGGTCTGAATGATCGCCAGATGAGTTCCGGCACGTCGGTGGGCTTCGCGCAATCCGACCCGTTCCAGCGTCGGCCACTCCGACTGCTCGTTGTCCGAGGTGACATCCTCGATCAACAACCAAGCGCCCTGTGTACGAGCGTCGTCGCGGGCCCGGATACTGATCCGCCACCGCCCCGGTCGCTCGGGACCATCGGTCACCGTGACATCGAACTGAAGCCTGTCACCGAGTTTCGGACTGTAGAGCAGATCCAGGACTTCGGCATGTCGATTGAAGGCCGAGATCCGATGGAACAACTCCGCGATCGACATCACCGGCACATGCTGCTCGGCCGAGTTCCCCGTCAGCCGAGTCGCGCCGATCGGTTGCTGAATGGTCTGGGTATTGAGATCCCAGATCGCACCGACCGCGGGCGGTAATTCGGGGCAGGTCGCCGCGGCCGAGCCCACCCACAAGCGGACCGCGTGCACATCGCCACCCGGTCCGAACACCGGTCGTATCCGCAGCGCGTGCGGACCCGAACCGGTCGCGATGGTCAGATCCACATCCTCGGCCTCGTCGCGCACCGCCCGGATCGCATCGACCAGGCTGCGGGTCTTGAGGCTGTCGTAGAGCGCCGGAGTCCGCGACAGTAGCCGCTGCAGTACTCGCTGCCAGTCAGCGAATCCACGCGGCGCGTCTCCCACCGATGCCACCGACATCGCTTCGGGCGTCAACGTCTCGATCGTTATCCATGGATTTACTGCGCCACTTGTCATCGCACTTGCCCGTACCAGCCGTTCGTCGGAAGCCGCCACCTGTGTGACACAGTCAATGTACCGCTATATAACGGCTCATTCAACAGGTTGAGAGATGTCGACATCAGATGCAGTCTGCATGACATCGCCACCGTACGTACACCGAGCGGTCTTTTCTTAACGTCCGCTTAAGAACGCGTGTATGGACATCAGAATTCCCACAGCTCAGCGCAGTTCGCGCGTGCCGCGGCAAACCACAGCATAATGCCTGAGACCAGCGACGAACGCACTGGTCTCAGGCCGTAATTCACCGCCCGCAACTGCTGTGGGGTTAGCCCTCTCCCGCCGTCAGCGCCAGCACACCGGCACCTGCCAGCACGCCCACCTCGCCGAGTTCAGATGGCACGACCCGCAATCCGGTCAGATGGCCGAGTCGGGCATGCGTCGCGACAGCGGCACTGAGCGCTTTCCACAGCGAGGTGCCCGGCACCGCCAGCGTGCCGCCGAGGACGACCCGGTCCAGGTCGAGCAGTGCGGCCGCCGAGGCGATTGCGCGGCCGAGCGCCGTCCCGGCCCGACTGAGCGCGGCATCCGCGAGTTCGTCACCAGCACGAGCCTGACCGATCAGGTCGTCGACCGAAGTGCCCTGCCAGCCTTGCGCGCGTGCCCATTTCACCGCGGAGATGCCACCGGCCACCGCCTCCAGACAGCCGCGTCCCCCGCATTCGCAGAGCTCATCGAAGCCCGGCACCAGTACATGGCCGAGGTTTCCCGCGTTTCCGGTCCGACCGACCACCACGAAACCACCGACCATCACGCCGGCACCGATCCGATCCGAGGCCATGACGGCAAGGGCATCCAGTACATCGTTCGTCGCACCGAAGTTGCGCTCAGCCAAGCCCAGGCAGACACCGTCGAGCGCCAACTGGACGATCGCGTTCGGAAACAGCTTCTCCACCGCCGCCACGATTCCGAAACCCACACCCCACTCGGCGATCCCGGGCGGTGCCACCACACCGGCGGCCATATCGAGCGGGCCCGCGGAGCCGATTCCCACCCGGGTGACATCCTGGCCGCCGGCGAGCTCGACCAGCAGGTCACGGCAGGTGTCCCAGGCCGCACGAGACGGAATCGGGACGCGCCGGATCTCGTCCGCGCCGACATTGTCTTCCACCCGACTCGCCGCGAAACCGTCAGGCCCGATCTCCAGAGCCAACATCGTCATGAGTTACACACCGCCAGAATGAGGTCCGTCGTGAACAGTGCACGAAAGCATAGGTCAGTGTGCGCCGGTTCCGGTCGGCTCCAGCCGACGGCCCAGCACAATGTGGCGTCGCGGTGCCGCCGGAATCGGATCGGCGGGTGCGGGACGCGAGCCGGTGCGGATGATCCGCAGCGGCCGCTTGTGATCGACGGGGGTGATGCGATGGCGGTCCAGATCGGCGACGACCTTGCCCGCGCTGTCATAGGGCACTCCGGCCCAGATCATCGCGCGGGGCCCGGTACCGCGCTCGATGAGTGTCTGCGCCAATTGTTCACATTTCGCGAACACCGGGCAGCTCTCGCAGATCCGCATCGCCGCACGCCACGAGTCCGGGGTACCCACGTCCAGATCCCAGTCGTCGGGACCGTCCGCGCAGGGTGGCCGATGGGCCGACGCGTTCGGAAGCGCCGAAACCTTTGCCGTCGCAACGGTTTCCATGACAAGGGAAGATTGCGTGATGCTCATAGCCGTCTCCGGGGATGCCGAGGGCGCGCCAACTCCGTTGTGCGGGCCCATTGGTCGGGCGGTCATCGGGGCTGCTCAACAGTCCCCGGAAGGGCCAGCGATGATTGCTGGCCCACGAACGTTAACCCACGATTGGCTCCTCGGCAATCGTTTCTGCCGCTACTTAACGGCACGTTGACCAACATGTGATCCTGGCGTATCGTTAGGCAACGGTACATTTGTTCGCGGGCCATCCGCTAAGGGGCGAATTGTGGTTTCCTATGGATATGGCTGTTGAGTCCGAGTACACGATCGACGAACTAGCGCGGGCGGCCGATACCACCGTGCGAAGCGTTCGCGTGTACCACGAACGAGGACTCCTCCCCTCCCCCGACGTTCGGGGGCGCATCGGCTATTACGGGTCGGATCACCTCAACAGATTGCAGACGATCAGCCGTCTGCTCAGTCGGGGCATGAAGTTGAACGGGATTCGGGAACTACTCGAGGCCTGGGATCGTGGTGACGGATTGGCGGAGGTGCTCGGCGTCAACGACCAGCCCATCTCCGAGCCGACGACGGTCGCCGCGCCCGGCTCCCCCCGTGCGCAGCGCGCGCAAGCACCCCCGGAACTTCCGGAATACGTGCAGCAGGCACTCGCCGCCAGCGGCGATCCGCACGAGGCCTATCGGGTGACCAATCCGCGCTGCGGCGACCTGACCACCCGGCTCGTCGATGCGGGTATCCCCGCGCGCGACGCCTTCGAACTGATCGAGCGGCTCAGAGCCGATTGCAATCAGATTGCCGATCAGTATGCGACCCAGCTGTTCTACTTCCTGGCGGGCCAGGTCTATGAGCAGTCCGGTCGCACTCCGAGGGATCGCGCCAAACTCGAATCGGAGTTGGCCATCGCCCGGCTGATCGCCACGCGCGCCACGTCGGAGCTGATCGATCAGGCGTTCGCCAGACATTCCGAACTGCCGCCGACCTGATATCGAATTCCCTCGGTTCGAACGCTGCGGATAATCGGCGATGCGAACGCACATTGGGTTTTCGATGGACAATGATATTCAGCACATTGCTGAATTGATGTAGTGTCGGCAGCGGCCGCAGGATTTCATACGAGATCTATACGAATCACCCTGAGCGCAATGGGTTTTCGGTATTCGATCGACCATTATGTTTGTACGCGTGTTCGGGCGATCGGATAGTCTCGTTGGCACGCGACTCGGGTGGGGCAGGAGCGACCGCCCAGTTGCGTTGTCGGAGTCGGAGTTCTGGGATACGGCGCGTTGGCGACCGCGTGCGATGGTCCGTCGATGCGCGCACTGGTGCGGTGCAACCCGGCTGCGGCGAATAACGGCCCGCCTGCTGCTCGGCGTATTCGTATTGTTCGTTGTTCCGATGACACTCGGCGCGGTGGCGACGGCGCAGACCGGAACCGATACCGCCGGGTCTTCGACGATCGACGCTGTCGGCTGGATGAATGTCCGGGATTCACACGGCGTACCGCTGGCCAATTATGTCTTCGCCACGAATCACGGAAATGTCTTTCATCCCGGGAATGCCGCATTGTCGACCGCGCTCGATCTGGAGTTCGCGGGGTTCATGGGCACCGAGGTCACCAGTATCTGGGTAATCGACTACGCGGTCAGCTTTCGCTGGCTCGACCTGATCGCGGAGCCGCTGAGCCGGGTCGCCGACACGCTCGCCAGACAAGTCGGCACGCCCATCATTCTGGTGCTCGCGGTGACCGTCGGCGGAATACCCGTGGGCTGGTTCATCGTTCGCGGATACTTCGCCAAGGCGACGCTTCAGGTCGTGACGATGATCGGTGTCGCATTGTTCAGCGTGCCCTATCTGGCGCATCCGATGGCCGATGTCTTGTCCTCGGATGGGCTGCTCGCGCAGGGACGCGATGTCGGTGTGGCGGTAGCCGCGGGCCTCAACGGCCAATCGAACCCGAGCCCACACGTGATCGTCGATTCGATCGAGGGCACGCTCGCCGACAACTTCGTGCGCTATCCACTGCAGGTGTGGAACTTCGGCCATGTCGTGGACGACTCACCGGCGTGCCGGGCAGCGTGGTCGGACGGTGTATTGGCCGGCAGCGACGACAAGGTCACCAGCGGACTGAAACGTTGTGGTGATGTCGCGGCGTACACCAAGAGCCAGAATCCCAACGCAGGCCAGGTCTGCACCGGCCTACTGTTGCTGGTTTTCGCCGCCGTGCTGCTGATGTTCGGCGTATATCTGTCCGGGAAGATCGTGGTGGCCGCGGCGGAAGCCGTCTATCACGCGTTCATGGCCATCTTCGGCTTCGCCGCGGGCGGATACGTCTATGGACCGAGCCAGACATTCTTGCTGCGCAATCTCGTTGATGCCTTTGTATCGGCCGGAAAGATGGTCGCCTTTACTCTCTATCTCGGCATCTACGCCCTCGTTCTCGGCGATGTGTTCAAACAGGCACAGGGCCACGGCATCGCGGTGATCTTCATCGGTGGATCGTTCATGCTCGTCGGAATCGTCTTGCTGCGTCGGATGAGCCGAAGTTTGGCCGCCGCACCCGGCCGGATTGCAGGTCAGATCAGTGGTGTGCTCGCGACCGGACGTGCCGCCCAGGCCGGTGGCGGCGGTGGCGGCGGATCCATGGCCGCAGCGGGCGGCATGTCCGGAACCCAGCGGCTGATCACCGGACTCGCGGCACTCAACACGATGAACGCATCGCCGGTGACCGAATACCTCATGGGCCGCAGACGATCTCCGTTGAGTTCCCGCTCCGGGATGCGGCAGCGAGCGGAGCTGGCGAATATGAAGATGGCGGTCGAGGCGGACCGGTTCGGCTGGATCCGCAACTACTACCGCACGCGCGAGCAGATCATCGACTCCGCCAGGTCCGCCGCGGCGACGTATGGCCGCACACCGATGGGCGCCGCGGTCGCGATCGATCGAGTGATCGACCGCGGTGCCAGCCTCGGCGATGCCGAAGCAGCTTTGTTCAGTGCCGGATTCACCGATAAGGAAATGCGGACAAACGCCGTCAAAGCCTACAACTACCGCACGAGTTGGGGGCCGAATATGTGGGACGGCGACAAGCATGTCGGACAGGCCATCGCCTCGCTCGGCGTACTCAAACTGGGCGCGACACCGGCCAATGTCGCGCTGTTCAAGCGGACCGCGCATCGGCTGGCGGAACGTCGCTTCGCCGATCCCGACCTGCAGTTCAGCAGCTTCACCGCGCCGGAGCAGCAGTTCCTGCACGACTACTTCAACAACCCCACCGAGCCGGTCATCCATGCCATTCGGGATGTCGTGTCGGGCAGCGGAAACTCGATGCCCGGCCTCACCGACACCGTAACCAGGGACCGCGCCGCGTTGATGAACAGATTCATCAATGTCCACCTCAGCCGGGAGTACCTGGCCGCCGCCGAAGCCGAAGACTTTGCGGCGGCATCGGGAATCTTGCAGAAGATGGCACTGCCCGAATACTGGACCGGCAGCAGCACCCTCACCCCGTCTAAGGCGATTCCGACCTTCTAGCGCCCCGGCCAGATTGCTTGCTGCGCTACCTACTCCGACTGCTCGCCCAGCGTCATATGGCGGTCGAATACCGCACCTGCACGACCACCATTCGACTACCTTCGACCACCCCATGGACCGAGGGCTCGATACGGCAGGAGCTATCTGGACGCGGAACTAGTTACGCGCTCGGCCGGGAGGTCCCGCACACCGATACACGTGCCACGCACATTCTCGCCCCGCGACTTCGTGCGCGACACAACAGCCGGCGCCGCCGCGAGCATTATGCGGCCGAGCAGTTGCTGTGCGACAAACCTCATGAGTTATGCCACTTCACGGAACTTGCAGACCGACCGTCGGACACCCGGATCGACTGTCCCGGCATGGGAACGACATACGCGACCAGCTGATGACCCTACGCGGGCGCAGATCGTTACCAGCGCAACCGATGCGGACGGCGAAGTGCCGTGCTGGACAGCAGAAATCCTGTCCAGCACGGCGCTATGTCGATCGGGCGCTATGTCGATCGCTGTTTCAGCCGACCTCGAACAACTGTGCCGCCATGCGGCGGCTCGGCTTTCCATTCGGCAATTTCGGCAACTGGGTGACTATGCGGATCTGGCCGGGAATCTGGTGGTCGGCCAGGTGTGCGTGGCAGTGCCGCACAATGTCCCGTTTGGTGGTCTGCGCACCCTTGCGCAGGTGGACGACTGCGGCGATGTCATCGCCCAGGCGGGGATGCGGTACGCGCGTGGCGAGCGAGGAGACGATATCGGGATGTTCGTCGAGCGCGGACTCCACATCGACCGGTGCGACCGTATGGTCGCCGCGGTGCGCGATTTCGCTGAGCCGCCCCAGGATTCGCAGGCGTCCGTCTCGTTCCCGGCGGGCCACATCGCGGGTGCGCAACCAGCCGTCCGCGGTGAAGGCCGCCGCGGTGGCCGCCGGATTGCCGACGTATCTGCTGAACAGTGCCGTACCACGGACCTCCAGCTCGTGCCCGCCCGCCAATTCGGCACCGGCCAGGCGGAATTCGACACCGGTCGGTGTGCCGACGGTGCCGGGGACCCGCTCCCACGACGGTGGATCGGCCGCCGCCTGGTGACTGGTCTCGGCGAGTTCCAAGGCCTCGACGACCGGGCAGCCGAGCAAGCGTTCCGCGCGCTCGGCCGCCAGGCGCGAGAGCGGTGCCGAGGCGGTGCGCAGGAAACGCATACCGCGCGCCCGCTTGCGCGAGGCCACCAGCCCGGCGGTGAGACCGGCCAGCTGTGCAGGCATCACGGTGAGCCAGGTGGGCGTCGCCGAATCCAGCAACCGGTGCGACTGGCGCATCTCGCTCGCGGACGGCAGCACCACCGTGCACCGGTTGCGCAGGGTCGCCATCAGGTTCGCGAACAGACCGTGGCCCTGCGCCCACGGCAGCAGCGCGATGGTGCGGTCCTCCGGCGTGAGGGCGAAATGATCTGCGACAGCGGATATTCCGGCCGCGATATTGGCCTCGGAGAGCGCCACCGCCTTCGGTGCTCCGGTGGAGCCGGAGGTGAACAGGATCAGCCGGTCGCCCTCGTGCACCGGCGGGTCGGGCACCGTCGGCGCCCATTGATGTCTGCGCGCCACCTGCGACGGGATCCATTCGATGTGCGCCGGTGGCTCGAACGGGTTGCGCCACAATAACGTCGGCGACTCGATCGGCCCCGGGGTCGACGCGACCACCACGCTGGGCCGGGCCAGCGCCAAGATCTGCTGCTTCTCTTGCGCACTCAGCTGCGGATCCACCGGCGCGAATACCGCACCGATATTCCAGACCGCCGACATTACCGCCGCGAAGGCCGGTGAATTCGGTAGTTCGGCGACCACCACATCACCTGAACCGACGCCATTTCTCTTCAAACACCACGCAACGGATTCGGCCCATGCTTCGAGCTGACCGAATGACAAGATCGGATCCGCATCGGCGGAAACAAGAAACGGCCGATCGGGGGTATCCATCAATTGTCCTTCCGATGGCGCGATGGATATCCCACTCCCGTTGCGGGATTCGATAATCCGCAACGGGAGTGGGGTCACGAAACGGCACCCATCGCCGATCGCAGCAGTTATCCCCGGCACCTCCCGGCAAGGGGGAACAAGAGGTGAGCAATGGAACCCGAAGTCCGCGCGACCAACGCCTTCCGCATCGTGACAGCTCCAGCACCACCGTCGAGGTCCAATTCTTAGCGGCGCCAGGTGCCCAACATTACCGCCGCACCTCGAGCATGCCCACAATCCTCGTTCCCATCTTTGGGAACGGGACGAATACCCGACACAGTCGGCCGAGCCGCACTTGGTCCCGCTCATCGCGGGACTTACGCTGCTCTGTCTGGGATCAACCGGAGGGCACATGTCTGGTGAGAACGTCGGCCGCAAAAGGGATTCGGCCGCGACACGAACCGCGATTCTGACCGCGGCGCAACAGTTGTTCGCCGAACGCGGCTACGAGCGCACAACGGTGCGTGAAATCGCCACGCGCGCCGGGGTGAATCAGGCGCTGCTGTTCCGATACTTCGGCAGTAAGGACGAACTGTTCCGGGCGGCGATCGCCGATCGGGGACGACGCGTACTGGAGGACGGGCCGGTCGATGGTCTGCTCGGCCGCTTGCTGTCACGTGCGCTCGAGCCGAGCGGCTCAGCGGCACAGGGACATTGGCTGCAGGCGGCGCTGCGCTCCAGCGGACACGATGAAGGAGCGGCGGCGATCCGCCGCGAGTTGGGCGACGAATACGCCCGCGCGCTCTCCTCGCTCACCGATGGCCCCGATGCCGAGTTGCGCGCCGATCTGCTGCTCGCCTGGTTGCTCGGCATCGGACTGGTCCGCTCCGTACATCGCCGAGAACCACTGGCCAGCGCCGATCCGGCGGCGGTTGCCCAGCATGTGCTGCGCGCCGCGCGGGTGCTACTGGAGCGCGTGGATGTGAATTTCCCACCGCCGTAACGAGATTCAACCGTTGACGGGCCGGTGCCGCCTTCCTACCATCGATTGTAAGCACTTGCTTACATGACTCGGGCGCCCACCGTCTGCGTCGCGGAAGGGAGATCGCACATGCCAGTCGACAATGAGGTACGCCGCTTCCCCTTCGGCACCCCGGTCCGCCTCGAAATGGATCCGCTCTTCGCTCGGCTGCGCCGAGAGGAGCCGATCAGCCGCATCCGGCTGCCCTACGGCGGCGATGGCTGGTTGGTGACCCGCTACGAGGATGTGAAACTGGTACTCGCCGACCCGAGGTTCAGCCGCGCCGCGGCGGTCGACCGCGAGGACGTTCCGCGCGCAACGCCCGAGCCCGCGCGCCGCAACTCACTACTCAGCATGGATCCGCCGGAGCACACCCGGCTGCGCAGACTCGTGGTCAAGGCCTTCACCGGCCGCCGGGTCCAGGCATTGCGTCCGCGCGCCCAGCAGATCGTGGACCAGCGGCTCGACGAAATCGAGCGCTCCGGCCCACCCGCCGACCTGGTGCAAATGCTCGCATTGCCGCTGCCGGTCACCGTGATCTGCGAAATGCTCGGTGTCCCAGCGCAAGACCAGCACCGCTTCCGTGACTTCTCCGATACGGTGCTGTCCACCACGGCGCACACCCGTGAGCAGATCGGCGCCGCACGGGCGGGCCTGGAGGCGTACCTGGCCGAATTGGTGACACAGCGCCGAGAGCAGCCCACCGACGATCTGCTCGGCGCATTGGTCGCCGCGCGCGATGATGAGGACCGGCTGAGCGAGGCGGAGCTGGTCAACCTGGGTATCGGCCTGCTCATCGCGGGCCACGAGACCACGGCCAACCAGATCGCCAACTTCACCTATATGCTGCTCACCGAGCCCGGGCACTGGGAATTGCTCTGTGGCAGACCGGAACTCGTTCCGAGCGCGGTGGAGGAGCTGCTGCGCCACGTCCCATTGGGTTCGGGCGGTTCATTTCCCAGAATCGCCACCCAGGACCTCGAACTGGGCGGCGTCACCATCCGGGCCGGGGAGGCGGTATTCGTCAATACCCAGGCCGCCAACCGGGATGCGGCCGTCTTCGACGATCCCGAGGAATTGGACCTCACCCGAGAACGCAACCCGCACATGGCCTTCGGGCACGGCGCGCACCACTGTCTCGGTGCCCAACTGGCCAGGGTCGAGCTGCAAGTTGCGCTCGACTCGCTGCTGCGACGGTTCCCTTCCCTGCGCCTAGCGGTACCGATCGACGAGGTGCGGTGGAAGTCCGGTCTACTGGTTCGCGGCCCGAAAGCCCTACCGGTGACCTGGTAGGCGTCGAACTCTGCCCCGCTACTGGCAGTTCAGTTCGTCGAGCTGAGTCATATGGTCGCCCAAAACCCCCATCCACAACGACCATTTGACTCGCCTCGACGAACTGAACTGCCTCGGTTACTCCGACTCGCCGAGAGCAGCGGCGACGTCGCGCAGCGATTCCAACAGGATGTCGCGGTAGGCGTCGAGGTCGGGGACTATCTCCGGATCGCAGGCCACGGATACGGTGAAGCTATCGCCCACGCCGACGAACGAATGCGCCAGACCGATGTCCGGGTACACCGGCGGCAGCATGCCCGCGAAGCGAAACGGCTTGCCCAGCAAGGACCATTCGGCGGTCGGCTCGCACCTGATGCTGGTCAGGATCGTATGTGCGAGCGCGGGCGCGTTCGGATCCGCGGGCGGCAGCGTACCGAACCTGGCCCGGTAGACGCGGCTCGGCAGCCGGTCGACCAGTGCGAGTCGGCCCAGTTCCCGGCGGCTCGATGGCGAACGGCGGCGCTCGCGCAAGGTGGCCTCGACGGTTCGCGCGCGATCGGCGAGGTCGGGCTCACCCGCGGCCAGGGCGACCGCGTCGGCACCCACGCGATTGACACCCATGACCTTGGCGTCGGGCACCGCGATGGTCACCAATGCGGCGAGATCGTCGGGGCATGTGCCATCGCGTTTTTCGAGATAGCGCTGCACGGCGCGCGAGATCGCGGTCAGCCCCAGTGCCGTCACGGTAATCCCCGGCACCCGCACGTCCTGCAGGTCCAAGGGGATGGTGCGCACGGCGCGTCCCGCACCGATTCGCCGGTTGAGCACGGTCGGGCCGACCGGTGGTGTACTCGGCCCGCCGTCATCGCCCTCGCGGGCGATCCGGCGCATTTCGCCCCGGAAGCGGAGGTTGAAACCCAGCACCTGCAGCGGCCAGCGCAGCGCCCCGCCAACGGCGGTGAGCGCCAGGCGCGGACGTGTCGCGGCAGGACCGAGCCCATCGATCCGCAACGGTGCCGAGGCGAACAGGGCCTCCGACAACGAGGTCATGGCCGGACCCGCCATCAGGGCATGGCTGATATGCATCAGCACCACGGTGCCCGCGCCGCTCGGCGTGGCGATACCGACCACATTCGGAAATACGTGCAGCTGCCAGGCGCTGACCCGTGCGTCCAGCGGTTGCTCGAGAACGCGTCCCATCTCGTCCAGGCACTGGGCCCAATCCAGTTGTGCCGCATCATGAGTGACGATGTGCGCAGCGATCGGACTGTCGTCTGCCACCCAGTACGGATGCCCGAACCCGCCCGGCACCTCGCGAATGCGGCGGCGCAGCGGTGCGAGCAGTTCGGCCCGCTCGCCGAAGTGGGCGACGATGTCCGCGGCGGTCGGCGGCGCGCCGGTCTCGTTCTCGAACGCCCACCACATCGGCCAGTCGGTGACCCGACCCGAGCGGGCCAGATAGTAGTAGGCGGCGTCATTGGCCACCAGCTGTGATTCATGCATGATGTTGCTCTCGTCGATCCGATTTGCTGCACTCTGCCATCACGTTGAGCGGAACTGAAATCGGCTGTCGGCCTTGGCGGTCCACTGACGGGATCCCCAGCCGTGTTCGACTGGGGACCGCGTTCGTCAGCCGCGGGACAATTTCGGCAGCAGCGAACGCCAACCACCGGTGCCGCCCGGTGCGGCAGTGCTCACCGCCGACAGTGCGGCGAATTCGTCATCGGTGAGCGTGATGGTGGCGGCGGCGGTGTTCTCCTCCAGATGCGCTACACGCGAGGTGCCCGGAATGGGCAGGATGACCGGCGAGCGCCGCAGCAGCCAGGCCAGCGCGAGCTGGGACGGGCTGGCGTCGGTGCGCGCGAGGCTGTCCAGTGGACCGCCGGGCCGTGCAAGCTCGCCGGTGGCCATGGGGAACCATGGGATGAAGGCGATGTTGTTCGCCTCGGCGTATTCGAGTACGTCCTCCGCGCTGCGGTTGACGAGGTTGTACTGATTCTGTACCGAGACGATATCGGCGATCTTGCGGGCCTGCTTCAGCCCTGCGACGGACACCTCGGAGACGCCGATATGCCGGATCTTGCCCTCTTGCTGCAGCAATGCCAGCTCGCCGATTTGGTCGGCGAGGGGCACCTTCGGGTCGATCCGGTGCAGCTGAAACAGATCGATGCGATCGACGCCGAGATGGCGCAGGCTCAGTTCGAGCTGTTGGCGTAGATATTCGGGCCGTCCAACCGAACGCCAGTCGCCGGGACCCGGCCGGGTCAGCCCGGCTTTGGTGGCGATCACCAGATCGTCGGGATACGGGTGCAGCGCCTGGCGGATGAGGGATTCGCTGACGAACGGACCATAGGAATCCGCGGTGTCGATGAAGGTGATGCCGAGTTCAACGGCGCGGCGCAGCACGCGTACGGCCTCATCCGGATCCTTCGGCTCGCCCCAGACGCCGGGGCCGGTGATCTGCATGGCGCCGTAGCCCAGGCGCTGGACCGGTAGGTCACCGCCGAGGGCGAAGGTGCCCGAGGCGGCGGCGGGACGGGACTGTGCTTCGGCGGTCATGCTTTTCCTTTCGGACTGAGATGAATGATGCTGCGTCACACACTGCCTCATCGGGATTCGACGAGGTCCTCCGGTAGGCCGTCATCGCTCGGAACCGGGAAGAAGCCCGAGTCGATGAAGGATCTGACGTAGGCGTCGAGCGCGGCAGCATCGATGGTCGGGCAGTGGATGTGCTGTTTGGCGAGTTCGGTACGGGTATGGGTGTCGTCGACCGGGGCCGAAACCCCGCCGTAGTTACCGCTGACCAATGCGGCGCGCACCAGGGAGTCATCGCCCGCCGCATCACGCGCCGCGGCTTGTTCGGCCAGCTTCGTCGCGATCTCCTCGATCGAGGCGATCGCGATCGGAATCCCATGTCTGCGAATGGCTTCGAAGATGTCGCGAACTACCACCGGCCGCGAGTTCACCAGGTGGTACGCCGCGCCGATCGCGGGTCGGTCGGCCAGCGTCACAATGGCCGACACCACGTAATTGACCGGTACCAGCGACATCGCGGCGTCGGCGGTGTCGGGGGCGAGCCCGAGGATGGCGGCCGCCCGGATCATATTCCAGAACGAGTCGTCGACGCTGTTCACACCCAGCCGCGGATCGCCGCATACGATGCCGGGACGGTAGATGCTCACCGGCACACCGCGTGAGCCCGCCTGCCGAACCAATTGCTCGGCAACCCATTTGCTGGCCACATATCCGTTCTCGGACACCTCGCCGATGCTCAGCTCCGCATTCTCCCGGCCGATGAAATCCGGTGCGGTGGCGGCCGGAATCACGGTATTGATGGTAGAGACGAAATGCACGGGCTTGATCCGGCCGGTGGTCGCCAGGCCGAGCACCTCGCGGGTACCCGAGACGTTCGCCGCGCGCAGTCGCACATAGGGCTCGATATGGTTGACGCGAGCTCCGTTGTGGTAGATCGCATCGATCCGTTCGGCCAGCCGCGCGTAACCGGCCTGGTCGAGCCCGAGGCGGGGCGCGGCCAGATCGCCTGCGACAGCGACGATTCGGGACTGATAGGAGTCATCCCAGATCCGGTACTTCTGCAAGGCGTCGCAGATCCGCTTGTATGCCCGCTCGTCATCGTCGCCGCGCACCAGGCACCAGACGCGTACCGGCGTGCTGGCCAGCAACTCCCGCAGCAGGTGTGCGCCGACGAATCCGGTCGCACCGGTGAGCAGCAGGTCCCGTGGGGCCGCCGCGAGCATGGGTGCGACACCCTCGGCACTGATCTCCGGTCCGAGCACGATATCGGTGTCGATCGTCGCGCCGTCATCGGGTGTGAGCACGGCCGCGGGCTCGTCCGGATTGTCGATGCGGGCGGCCAAGCCGCGCACCGTCGGCGTGGTGAACAGCGCCGCCATCGGCACGTCGATGCCGAGCCGGGCGGCCAGCGCGCGCTGCAGTGTGAAGGCCAGCAGCGAGGTGCCGCCGAGTTCGAAGAAATCGTCCTCGGCACCGATCCGGGCCACACCGAGCACCTCGGCGTATGCCGCGGCGACGGCCCGCTCGGTGCTGGTCTCCGGTGCGAGGTAATCGCGGGCTCGGAAGACCGGCCGCGGCAGCGCGGCACGATCGAGCTTCCCGCTGGCGTTCATCGGGAAGGATTCCAGCCCCATGATCACCGAGGGCACCATATAGGACGGCAGCACCTGTGCCAGCGCCTCGCGCAGGGCATCGGCCGCGAGTTCGGTCGCCGGTACCACGTAGGCGACCAGCTGATCCCCGATATCCGATGCCGCCACCACGACCACGGCCTGGGCGACGGACGGCTCGGCCAGCAACGCGGCCTCGATCTCCCCCAGCTCGATCCGGTGTCCGCGAATCTTCGCCTGGAAGTCGGTGCGGCCCAGGTACTCCAGTACGCCGTCGGCGCGGCGGCGCACCAGATCACCGGTCCGGTACATCCGGGCGCCCGACGGCCCGTACGGATCGGCGACGAACCGGTCCGCGGTCAAATCCGCGCGCCGCAGGTAGCCGCGCGCCAATTGGGTTCCCGCCAAATACAATTCGCCGACCACACCGGCTGGCGTCAGATGCAACCGGGAATCCAGGACGTAGGTGCGGGTATTCCACAGCGCCACGCCGATCGGCACCGTCGTCCGGTCGCTGGTGGACGCGGGCCGATATGTCACCGAGACCGCCGCCTCGGTGGGGCCGTACAGGTTGTGCAGCCCGGCATCCGACAGCGCGGCGAAATCGGCGACGGTGCCCGGTGGCAGGGCCTCACCGATGACGAATACCTCGCGCAGCGACGCCAACTGCTCGGTCCCGGCCGCGGCCAGGAATACCTGCAGCACGGACGGAACGAAATCGGTGACCGTCACCCGATGGGTGCTGATCAGGTCGGCGATATACCCCGGATCGCGCTGGCCGTCCGGCGCGGCGAGCACCAGCCGCGCGCCCACCCACAGCGGTACGAAGAAACCCCACAGCGATACATCGAACGTGGTCGCGGTCTTCTGCAGGTAGACGTCGTCGGGCCGGAACGCGTACTCCGCCACCATCCATTCGATCTGGTTGGTGATCGCGCGGTGGGACACCAGCACGCCCTTGGGTCTACCGGTCGACCCCGAGGTGAACAGCACATACGCCGGGTGGTCCGGGTGCAGCGGCGCGCGCAGTTCACCGGCGGTGACCGGGTCGGCCGAATATGCCGACAGCTCGAGGGCATCGATATCGATGACCGGCGGCCCGGAAACCGGCACCGGATGGTCGGTCATCGTCAGCACGCACACGGGCTCGGCCGTGCGCAGCACATACGCGATCCGGTCGGCCGGATGGTCACGGTCCAGCGGCAGATACGCGCCGCCCGCGCTCAGCACTGCGTACATCGCGACCACCAGTTCCGGCGAACGCGGCATCGCAAGCGCCACTACGGATTCGGGACCGATGCCCTGCCCGATCAGATACCGGGCCAGGCGGTTGACGCGCTCATCGAATTCCCGATAGGTCCACGCCGTCGCGTCGTGCACGATGGCAACCGCCTCCGGTGCCGCGGTGACGGCGTGGCGGTAGCCGCTCAGCAGGACATCGCCCGATACCGGATGCATGGTCTCGACCGCATCCGACAGCAACTGTGCGCGTTCGGCCGTATCGATCACTTCGATATCACCGAGGACGGCACGCCGATCACGCGCGATCACCGACAGCAGACGGGTGAACCGGTCCACGAAATCCTGCACGGTGGGCTGGTCGAACATATCGGTGGCGTAGGTGACCACGCCGCCGATCCCGGTCGGTGTGCCCGCGGCGTCGTAGGTGTCGCCGATCATCCAGTGCAGATCGAACTGCGATATCTCGCTGCCGATATCCAGGGTCGTGATCGCGAGTCCCGGCAACTCCAGTGCCACCAATTCCATATTCTGGAACGACAGCGCCACCTGATACAGCGGGTGCCGGGTGCTCGACCGCACCGGATTCAACACATTGACCAGCCGTTCGAACGGCACGTCCGCGTTCGTGAAGGCCTGCAGATCGGTTTCGCGCTGACGCGCGAGCAGTTCGGTGAAGGTCGCGCCCACGTCGTATCGGGTGCGGAACACCACGGTGTTGATGAACATGCCGATCAGGTCGTCGAGCACCGCATCGCCACGCCCGGCGACCGGCGAGCCGATGGCGATATCGTCGGTCGCCGACAATCGCGCCAGCAGCACCGCGAGTGCCGTGTGCACGACCATGAACAATGTCGCGCCCTCGGCCCGTGCCAATTCGGCCAGCGCACTATGGGTTTCGGCGTCGATGCGGACCGACACCTGGCCACCGGCGACGGACCGGATCAGCGGACGCGGCCGATCCGATGGCAGGTCGAGCTGATCGGGCAGACCAGCCAACTCCTGTCGCCAGTGGGCGATCTGCTGGGCCGCCACCGAATCCGGATCATCCTCGGTGCCGAGCACCTCGCGCTGCCAGATGCTGTAGTCGGCGTACTGCACCGCCAGCGGCGCCCACGCCGGTGCCACCGCGGCGGAGCGTGCCACATACGCGGTCATCAGATCCCGGACCAGCGGGCCGAGTGACGAGCCGTCGGCGGCGATGTGATGCACCACCATCGCCAGCACGTACTCGCGCCCTCGCGAGGAGTCCGGCGCATCGAGGGAATCCGGGTGCGCCGCATCGCCGAGATCGAACAGGGCGAGTCGGATGGGCACCTCGGTGGTGAGGTCGAAGACCGTCCTCGCCAGATCCGCAACCGCGTTCGCCACCTCGGCGGGGTCGACGGCCTCGATCCGCACCCGCGGTATCGCCTGCATTGCGGGCAGGATCACCTGCACCGGAACCGGGTTGGCGTCCTCCGGGCCCGCCTCGGTGTACGGGTACACCGTGCGCAGGATCTCGTGGCGGGTGACCAGATCCCCGACCGCCTCCTGCAGTGCCGCGATATCGAGGGCGCCGGTCAAACGCACCGCCATCGGCACGTTGTAGGCCACCGAGGCGGTATCGAGGCGGTTGAGGAACCACATGCCCTGCTGGGCCAGTGACAACGGGATCCGCTCCGGCCGTGGACCGGCGGTCGGCGCGGGACGGCCGCCCCCGGCCGAATTCTCGTGCAGTCGGGCCGCGAGCGCGGCCACTGTCGATGCCTCGAACAGCAGCCGCACCGGGACTCGGGTATCGATCGCGGCGCCCAACCGCGCCACCAGCCGGGTGGCGGTCAGCGAGCTGCCGCCCAGTTCGAAGAAGTCGTCATCTGCGCCGACCGGTGTTGCGGGACGGAGCAATTCGGTGAAGATGCCCGCGACCAACTCCTCCAGCGGTCCGGATGGCGCGCGATATTCCCGCGCCCGCAGTATCGGCGCGGGCAAGGCGGCGCGGTCGAGTTTGCCGACCGGGGTCAGCGGGATCTCGTCGAGCACCATGACGGTGGTGGGCACCATATGCGCGGGCAGGCTATCGGCGGCAAACGCGGTGAGTTCGTCGGCATCGGCCACCGCACCGCTGGCGGCGTGCACATAGGAGACGAGAATGGTTGCACCGCTGGCGATTTCGTGACCGATGGTGACCGCGAAATCGACGGTGTCGTGAGCCGTCAGCACGGCATCGATCTCGCCGAGTTCGATCCGGAAACCGCGGACCTTGACCTGGAAATCATTGCGGCCCAGATACTCCAGCGCACCGTCGGCCGTCCGCCGAACCAGATCGCCGGTCCGGTACAGCCTGGCTCCGCCGAGATAGAACGGATTCGCCACGAACCGGGCCGCGGTCAGCGCGGGACGCTCGTGATATCCGCGGGCCAGCTGCGCCCCGGTGATGTAGAGCTCGCCGACGGCGCGGTCCGGCACCGGAGACAAACGCTCATCCAGCACGTACTCGGTAATCGCGCGGATCGGCCCGCCGATGGTGACGGTCTGCCCCGGTACCAGCGGCGCGCTGATATTGGTCATGATCGTGGTCTCGGTCGGCCCGTACCCGTTGTAGAACTCGCGGGTGCGCCGCCCGGCGATCGCAATGGTCCAGCGCCGCACCAACTCCGGCGGACATGCCTCGCCACCGGCGATCACCACGCGAAGTTTGTCCAGGCCGGTCGGGTCGACCGACGCCAGCGCCGCGGGAGTGATGAAGGCATGCGTCACCCGCTCCCGGCGCAGCAGCGCGGCCAATTCCGCACCGCCGTAGACGCTCGGCGATACCACCACCATGGTCGCGCCCCCGCCGATCGCCAGCAGCAGCTCCAACACCGAAGCGTCGAACGATGGCGAGGCGAAATGCAGTGTGCGCGAACTGGACGTGACCCGGTAGCGCTCGCGCTGTTCGTCGCAGAAGCTCGACAGTCCGGCCTGTGTGACGACCACGCCCTTGGGCTTGCCGGTCGATCCGGAGGTGTAGATGACATAGGCCGGATGTTCGGCGCGCAACGGGCGCGCTCGATCCGCGTCGGTGATCGGTTCGGCGCAGTAGTTGTCGAGGCGCGCATCGATATCATCGGCATCGATGGCGAGCCAGGCCACCTCGGCGGGTAGCTCGGCGCCGACCGCCGCGACCGTAAGTCCGAGCACTGCACGCGAATCCGTGACCATGTGCCGGACCCGCTCGGCGGGATAGTTGGGGTCGACCGGCACGAATCCGGCTCCGGTCTTGGCGACCGCCCATACCGCGAGCACCGACTCCGGTGAC
The DNA here is from genome assembly GCF_040609795.1 of Nocardia sp. NPDC004604. Taxonomy (NCBI): domain Bacteria; kingdom Bacillati; phylum Actinomycetota; class Actinomycetes; order Mycobacteriales; family Nocardiaceae; genus Nocardia; species Nocardia sp. NPDC004604. Next base: position 48,314 of record NZ_JBEXLC010000023.1, on the reverse strand, counting down.
CGCGGAATGCCGACCGCGACCAGATCCTCCGGGCCGATACCGCGCTCGATCAGCAGCCGGGCCAGCCGGGTCGAGCGCTCGTCGAGGTCGACATAGTCCACTTCGGCCAGCCGCTCGACGGCATCGGCGAAGACGACCGCGACACCGTCCGGATTGCTTTCCACGGCCTCGGTCAACAGCTGCGGCAGCAATGTGACAGGTGCCTGCTCGGCCGTGTCCGTCCCGACGGATCGGACCGGCGCGGTCAATGCCCGTTCGCGTTCGCCGTCGTCGAGGAGGTCGATATCACCGATGATCGCGCGCGGATCGGCGGCGACCGCGGCGAGCATCCGCTCGAACCGCCGAACGAGCCCCTGAATCGTCGCTTCGTCGAAAAGGTCTGTCGCATAGGTGAATACGACAGCCAGCTCGTCCGGCACCCCATCGGCGCGGCGGCGCGGCTCGACGATCACCTGCAGGTCGAATTTCGCGACGACCTCGCCGATCTCCAGTGCGGAGACCGTCAGTCCGGGCAGTTCGAGCGCTGGCTGCTCGGTGTTCTGGAACGACAGCATCACCTGGAACAGCGGATTGTGCGCGCCGTCGCGCGCGGGTGCCACCACCTCGACCACCCGCTCGAAGGGGATATCGGCGTTGGCGAAGGCGGACAGGTCGGTCTCGCGGACCTGTTCGACCAGGGACGCGAAGGTGGCGGCACGGTCGATATCGGTGCGCAGCGTCAGGGTATTGACGAACATGCCGACCAGATCGTCCAGGGCGGCCGCACCACGACCGGCGATCGGCGTGCCGATCGCGATATCGGCACCGCCGGAGAGCCGGGCCAGCAGCGTGGCCAATGCGGCATGGACGACCATGAACAGTGATGAATTGCGCTCGCGCGCAATTCGATCCAGCCCCGCGTGAATATCTGGGGACACGACCGTACTGCTCGACGCGCCGCGCATCGACGGCCGCGCCGGACGCGGGTGATCCGGCGGCAGCTGCGCCGCCTCCGAGACACCGGCCAGCTGCCCGCGCCAGTACGCCAATTGCTGTGCGGCGATGGAGTTCTCATCGTCGTCGGTGCCGACAACCGTGTGCTGCCAGAGCGCGAAGTCGGCGTACTGCACCGCCAGCGGCGCCCAGCCGGGCGCGGTGCCCGCGGCGCGCGCCAGATAGGCGGTCGCCAGATCCCGCGCCAGCGGCGCCAGCGATACGCCGTCCGCCGAAATGTGGTGCACGACCAGGACCAGCAGATGTTCGTCTGCGCTCGGGTCGGAGAACAGCTGGATCCGCACGGGCGGATGTTCGGTGACGTCGAATCCCGCGGACAACAGCTCGGCGACCCGCTGGTGATCGCCGGCGGTGGCCGCCTCGACCGGCAGCCCACCGGGCAGCGTTTCGGTCACCGACAGGATCTCCTGGCGCGGCAGCCCGTCCGGAGCGTGTACCGGGAACCTCGTACGCAGCGCCTCGTGGCGCTCCAGCACATCCGCGACGGCCTGCCCCAGTGCGGGTACGTCGAGGTCACCGGTCAGCCGGATCGCGAATGGCAGGTTGTAGGAAGGGGATTCGGTGTCGACCTGGTTGAGCACCCACATGCGGTACTGCGCCAGCGACAGCGGCAGCACCTCCGGTCGGGTGGTCCGAGTCAACGGCGGGCGATCCGCACCGGCACCGGAGCCCGGCGCGATGGCCGCGGCCAGTGCCGCGACCACCGGTGCGTCGAACAGCACCCGCACCGGCACCCGCGCATCCAGCGCCGCACTCAGCCGGGCCACCACCTGGGTGGCGATCAGTGAGTTGCCACCGAGGGCGAAGAAGTCGTCATCGGCACCCACCCGCTCCAAGCCGAGTACGTCGGCGAACACCCCGGCCACGACCTGCTCGATCGGGGTGGACGGTGCACGGAAGTCCCGGCTGGCAAAGCTCGGCCGCGGCAATGCCTTGCGGTCCAGCTTGCCGCTGGTATTGAGCGGGAACTCGGCCAACTCCACGACCGTGGCCGGAACCATATACCCGGGCAGCGTTTCCGCCAGCGCCGAGCGCAACCGCGCCGTATCGATCGAGGCGCCCGGCGCGGGCACCGCATAGGCCACCAGCTGATCACCGGGCTCCGACGGCAGCACCAGCACCGCGGACTGACTAACCGAAGGCTGGGCGAGCAACGCCGATTCGATATCGCCGAGTTCGATGCGCAGACCCCGGAATTTGACCTGGAAGTCGCTGCGGCCCCGGTACTCGAGTGCACCGCCCTGCTGACCGTCGAGCGCACGCCACACCACCAGGTCACCGGTCCGGTACATCCGCTCGCCGGATCCGAACGGGTTGGCCACGAACCGCTCCGCGGTCAGGTCGGGACGCGCAACATAGCCGCGGGCCAGCTGGTCACCGGCCAGATAGAGTTCGCCGGTAACACCGGCTGGCACCGGCCGCAATCGCGAATCCAGCACGTAGACACGGGTGTTCCACGCCGGTGCGCCGATCGGCACACCCGTGCGCTCGGTACCAGAGGCAGGCCAGCTGGTAACCGAGACCGCGGCCTCGGTCGGTCCGTAGAGATTGTGCACCGCGGCATCGGAGACCGCCCGCAGCGCGAGCACGGTCTCCGGCGGCAGCGCTTCACCGGCGACGAACAGCGTCTGCAGCGTCGAGATGGCGCCCGCACGCGTGTGCGCCGCGAATACCGATAGCATCGATGGGACGAAGTCGGTGACGGTAACTCGCTGTGCCGCAATGGTTTCCGCGAGGTAGACCGGGTCCCGGTGGCCGTCGTGGGTGGCTATCACGAGTTTGGCACCCACCCGCAGCGGGAGGTAATAGCCCCACAGCGAGACATCGAAGGTGGCGGCGGTCTTCTGGAAGTAGACGTCGTCGCTGCCCAATCGGTACTCGGTGCGCATCCAGGTGATCTGGTTGTGGATCGCGCCGTGCGACACCGCGACCCCCTTCGGGCGTCCGGTGGAGCCCGAGGTGAAGATCACGTACGCCGCGTTGTCCGGATGGACCGGTCGCAGCAGTTCCTCGGCACGCACCGGGGCACCGTCGAATCCGTCCAGCTCCTCGGTGTCGAGGTTCAGCACCGCGAGCCCGTCCGGCACCGGTACGGCATCCGCGGTCGTGGTGACCACGCAGGCCAGCTCGGCGCTGCTCAGGATGTGCCCGATGCGCTCGGCCGGATGATCCGGATCCAGCGGTACGTACGCGGCACCGACAGTGCCGATCGCATAGATACCGATGACCGATTCCAGCGAACGCCGGACCGCGAGCCCGACCAGCGACTCGGCACCGACACCGCGCGAAATCAGCAGGCGCGCAAGTCTATTGACGTGCTCATCGAGGTCCCGGTACGTCAGCTCGCGGCCCTCGTAGACCACGGCGACCCGATCCGGATGCGCCCGCACCGCACGGCGGTAGCCGTCCAGGAGCGGCTCCGGTTCGACCGGATGCCGGGTATCGTTCCAGTCCAGCAGGATTCGATCCCGTTCGGCGCCGGTCAGCATGATGTCGATATCGCCGGTCCGAGCAGCGGAATCGCCGAGCAGCGCCTCGAGCACCCGGATCAGTCGTGCGGCAAGGGATTCCACCTCGTCGGCGGTGAACCGATCGCCCAAATACTTCCACGTCAGTTCGAGCGTCGAGGCCGCGGTCACCAGCAGTGTCAACGGATAATGCGTATCGTCCTGCAAACCGACACCGGTCACCGACATACCGTCGACGGAATCGGCGGCGGCGATCGCGTCCCGGTCGATCGGGTACGACTCGAATACCAAGAGGGTGTCGAATTGCGCTCCGGCCCCGGCGATCCGCTGGATGTCGGTGAGACCCACATGGTGGTGGTCGAGCAGACCGGCCTGCTCGCGCTGCACGGACCGCAGGAACTCGCCGACCGCCAGCCCGCCATCGACCCGTACGCGCACCGGCAGCGTGTTGATGAACAAGCCGACCATCGACTCCACGCCGGACAGTTCGGCCGGACGGCCGGAGACCGTGGTGCCGAACACCACATCGTCGCGGCCGGTGAGCCGCCCGAGCAGAATGCCCAACGCCGCCTGCATCAGGGTGTTCACGGTGACGCCGAGTTCGGCGGCCTGCTCGGCGATCCGGCGGGTGCGCTCGGCGTCGATCTCGGTGATCACCTTGCCGATCTCGTGGCGTTCGGTCGCGCGCGGGGGTGGCGCCAGCCGAGTCGGCTCGTCCACGCCGGACAGCGCCTGCGCCCACGCCCGCAGCGACGCCTCCCGATCCCGACCGGCCAGCCAGCTCAGGAAGGTGCGGTAGGAGGGCACCCGCGGCAGCGCGGACTGGTCCCCCCGAGTCGCATAGAGCACCAGCACATCTCGCATCAGCAGCGGCATCGACCAGCCGTCGAGCAGGATGTGGTGGGTGGTGATCACCAGATGCCACTGCTCGGTGCGGTACAGGGTGAACCGCAGCAGTGGTGCCACCGACATGTCGAAGCGGGTTTCACGCTCCTGCACGACCAGCCGCCGCAGCTCCGGCAGCCGCTCGGACTCGGGCAGGTGCGTCAGATCCACCGCACGCCATGGCACCTCGACCCGGTCCAGCACCACCTGCACGGGGTGACCGTCGACGCCGGTGACGAATGCGGTCCGCAGGTTCGGATAGCGGTCCAAGATGCCCTGCGCCGCGGCCCGCAGCCGCTCGACGTCCAACGTGCCGCCCAGGTCCACGGTCGCCTGAGTGGTGTAGACATCGACACTCGACTCGGCCAGTAGCGCGTGGAAAAGCAGGCCCGACTGCAGCGGCGACAGCGGCCACACATCCGTCAGCGCCGGGTAATCTCGTTCCCACCCTTCGATATCCGACTGGCCGACGCTCACCAGCGCCAGATCCGACGGCGTCAGGCCACCGGCCTCCGGGCGCCGCACATGCTCGGCCAGTGCGTGCAGCGCGGCGACCCACAGATCGGCGAGTTCTTGTGCCCGTTCCCGCGACAACAGCCCGCTCGGGAAGGCGAACGACGCACTGAGCTGCGGACCGTCCGGCCCGTCGGTGACGATCGCATTGATATCGATCACGCCGTTCGCTGGCATGTCCGGATCCATCTCGGCATCCAGCTGCCCCAGATCTGCGACCGGCACCCAGCCCAGATCACTGAGCTGGGCCGGGATCTCCCCCGTCGACATCCGACCCAAATAGTTGAAGCTGATCTGACCGGCGTCGCCCAACTCAGCGGCGGTCTGTGGGTTCAGGTAGCGCAGCAGACCGTAGCCGATTCCCTTGTCGGGGATCGCCAGCAGCTGCTCCTTCACCGATTTCACGATGTCGCCCATGGCTTTTCCGCCCGTGAACGCCGCCGCGACATCCGCGCCCGCGAGATCCAGCCGCACCGGATAGGCGCTGGTGAACCAGCCGAGCGTGCGGGACAGATCCGCGCCCGCGACGACACCCTCTTCGCGACCGTGGCCTTCCAACTTGACCAGTACGGCGCCACTGGAGGTTTCGCCACGCCATTTGCGCACTGCCAGCGCCAGCGCGGACAGCAGGCCGTCGTTGACACCACCGCGATACCGGCTCGGAATCGCGGTCAGCACCGCATCGGTCACCCCTGCGGGCAATGTCACCTGGACGCGGTCGACAGTGGCGAAGGTGTCCACCGCCGGATCGAAGGCGCGCGCACCGAGCAGCGGCTCTGCGGTAGCCGAAACCTGTTGCCAGAATGGCAGTTCCGCGACGCGCGTCGGATCCTGCGCCGCGTCGAGCAGGGCGTGCGCCCACCGCCGCATCGAGGTTCCGTTGGCGGGCAACGCCACCGGCTGCCCGGCCGCCAGCTGCGACCACGCCACTGCCAGATCCGGAATCAGAATCCGCCAGGACACACCGTCGACCACGAAATGGTGCGCGATGACCAGCAATACATCCCGACGGCCCCCGGACTCCGGGAAGGCGAACCAGACGAACCGCACCATCACCGCATTTGCGGGATCGAGCCGACCCAGCGCCGCGTCGTATTCGATATTCGCCCGCCGCGACAGCTCCGCATCGGAGATATCGGCGGGCATCTCGATCCGGTCCACCAGCGCATCGACGTCCAGGGCGCCACGCTCGAGCGCCTCGAAGACCCACGAGGTGCCGGCCGCAGCCGAGGCGTTACCGCGCAACCGTGCGCGCAGCACGTCATGGTGATCGAACATCGCCCCGATGGTCGCGACCAAGGTTTCGCGATCGATGCCGTCGGGCAGCGCGAGCGCCATCGACTGCGAGAACCGTTGGTGCGACGCGCCATTCGACAGCGTCGCCGCCAGCAACGGGGTCAACGGGATCTCGCCGACCCCGCCGCCCGGCAGTTCGGCCAACCGCTGCTGCTGCGAATCACCCTCGAACGTGGCGATCTCGGCCAATGCCTCGACGGTGCGATGATCGAAGACATCCCGTGCGGTGAATACGACACCGCGCGCTTTGGCCCGCGACACCAGTTGAATCGACAGGATCGAATCGCCGCCCAGCGCGAAGAACGAGTCGTCCAGACCGACCCGCTCGACACCGAGCACCGCCGCGAATATCTCGGCGATGATCGTTTCGATTTCACGCACGGGAGCACGGAATTCGCTCGCCGCGAAGACCGGCTCCGGCAGCGCCTTTCGGTCCAGCTTGCCGATCGGGGTGAGCGGCAGGTGGTCGAGCACCACGATCGCCGCCGGAACCATGTACTCCGGCAACCGCTCCCCGACGAAGGTCGCGAGTTCGCCGGTGTCCACACTGCTCCCAGCGTGCGGCAGCACGTACGCCACCAGGACCTTCGCACCGGAGGGCAGCGTCTTGCCGACGGTCACGGCATAGTCGATATCGGGATGGGCGCTCAGCGCATTGTCGATCTCACCCAGCTCGATACGGAAACCACGGATCTTGACCTGGAAGTCCGTCCGGCCCAAGTACTCGAGGGTGCCGTCGGTTCCGTTGCGTCGCACCAGGTCGCCGGTGCGATACAAACGCCCCCCGGGATTACCGGTGTCCAATTCGAGCGGGCTGGCCACGAACCGTTCCGCGGTCAGTCCCGGCCGCCCGAGATATCCCTCGGCCAGCGCCGCTCCCGACAGGTACAACTCGCCGGTTACGCCGGCGGGCACCGGCCGCAACCGGGCGTCCAGCACGAATGCACCCACTCCTGCGAGCGCGGTACCGATCGTGATCGGCTCGTCCGGCAGCAGCTCCCCCAGGGTCGCCCATACCGTCACTTCCGTCGGGCCGTATACGTTGACGAACCGGCGCCCGTCGCGCGCCCAACGTCCCACCAGTTCCGGGCCGCACGCCTCGCCGCCGACCGCCACCATCTCGAGATGGTCGAGCCCGGCCGGATCCACCGACTCCAGCGCACCCGGCGTGATGATCACGTGGGTGACCCGCTCACGCCGCAGCAGCTCCGTCAACTCGGGGCCACCCGATGCGTGCGGCGGCGCCACCACCAGCGTCGCTCCCGACGAGAAGGCCAGCAGCAGTTCGAGCACCGAGGGGTCGAAATTCGGCGAGCACACGTGCAGGAGCCGCGAACCCTCACACACCCCGGAGACTTCCCGCGCCGCGGCCAACAGCCCACCGAGACCGGCATGGGTGACCACCACGCCCTTCGGCTTTCCGGTCGATCCCGAGGTGTAGATGACATATGCGGGGTGCCGGTGATCGACCGGACGCACCCGGTCGGCATAGGAGATCGGGTGGCCCGGCCGCTCACCAATTCGCCCGGCCAGCATCGGATCATCGAGTTCGAGCCAGTCCACACTCGCGCCGAGTACCGGCCGGTGTGCCGTCGTGGTCAACCCGAGCACCGCACCCGAATCCGCGAGGATGTGCGCGATCCGCTCGGACGGATATCCGGGATCCACCGGCACATACGCCGCGCCGGTCTTCGCGATCGCCCATACGGCCAGCACCGATTCGACGCTGCGGGTGATCCCGATCGCCACCACGTCGCCCGCGCCGACCCCGCGTGCGATCAGCTCGCGCGCCAACCGCGAGGACAGTTCGTCGAGTTCCCGGTACGTCAGCTGCCGATCATCGGCTGGATCGCCCGATGGATCGAACCGGATGGCGACGGCATCGGCCGCGGATTCCACAGCGGCCGCGAGTAGGTTCCCGAAGAGCAGACCTACTCGGCGACGACTACCACGTGCGGAACGACGATCCCTAGCCACTCGGTACTACACCTTTCAACTATGCCGAAACCTGCCCACGGTGATACAACACCCGAATAAGTGGAAACGCGATTCACGAACCGACGATTGATCGCCACAGGCGGAGCCCGTCATCATACGATCGAATATCTCCAACGAGGGGAGCGCACCCGAACGAATCGCGATAGCCGTCCCGGCGCGGGACGACACCACCCATAAGTCATGCAATCTAGCTATCGTGACACTGGGGTGCAAACCCCCTGTCGCACTCCAGTTTCAACGCGATCTCCGCTGACCGATCGGTACGCCCACATATCGGTATTCTCACCACCACGGCAGACAACCAGCTGACACCCAGCAACGCAATTCATCGGGCTGCCCACCCAACGACCGGGCTGGTCACCGCTGGGAAACGTGATAACCGCCACATATTAGCGCAGCGGATCCGACATTGACTTCGGTCACAGGGAGCCGATCAGCCGAAGTAGTAGAGCTCGAAGCAGACGGCACGGGCGGCGGGGAAGCCCGGCTTCGGCGCGGTTGCCATATCGATCACCGCACGGACCTGGTCGGCGACCGGCTCGGGGCTGAGCACCTCGAGGTAGCGGCGGTGTTCGGCCAGTGAGGCAGCGGCCTGTTCGAGGGTGCCGGTGACATCGACGGCATGCGTGCCATTGGAGCCGACCACGGCGGCCAAGCGGGCCGACCACGGGGTTTCGGTGAGTTCGGGAAAGATCCACTCGTTGCCCGCATCGGAGATCGCATCGAGTGCGGCGCGGCCGACGGCGCGATGGTCGGCACTATTGGCGTAGCCGGGCGCCCAGGTGTCACCGAAGTTGAACAGCACCACCAACTCCGGTTGATGGCGCCGGATCGCGGCGGCCAGATCGCGACGCAGGGCCAGGGATTCCTCGACACGGCCGTCCGGATAGCCGAGGAATTCCACCTCGCGTACGCCGACCACCTTGGCGGCGGCGATCTCCTCGGCCTCGCGCAGGGGTCCGGCCTCGGCGGGGGGCACGCCCGCGATCCCGGCCTCACCGGAGGTGACCAGAACGTAGCGAATGTCCTTGCCCTGCCCCGTCCAACGCGCGACGGCGGCCGCCGCGCCGTATTCGATATCGTCGGGGTGGGCCACGATCACGAGGCCACGCTGCCAGTCTTCGGGAAGCTGCTCCACGCGAATCATTCAAGCAGACGCCCCAACTCATACCGCGCCACCACCCGAAACGCGGATAGGCCGGGCGCCGCCCGCATCGGACGGCGCCCGGCCTACCTCTCGACACCGCGCCACCCGTAAGTCCCGGCGGGCGTGCGGCTTTGCTCCGGCGGACGCTACAGCTTGCTCACGGTGGAGTTGTCCGAGCCTGAAACCGCCTTGTACAGCAGGTAAAGCCCGAAGACGACCGCGCTGATCACCAGGATCGGAAACAGCCCCTTGATCAACGCACCGATGATGGCGAGCGCGATCCAGACGACCGCTACGACACCGATGATTTTCCACAACATGCCAGCCTCCAGAAGGTCTCGGGCGAACCGCCATCCGACGATCCGACCTCTCCATGCTGACAGCCCGAAAGCGATAAATCACCAGCTCAGCACCGATATCCTGGTGAAGATCAGGGTTAACCCTGAGGGCAGTTCGACAATCTTGTCATTGACAAGATGCGCCAGAATGTGGAACATTTGAGCGCAGTCGCCGCCCAGGCGCGACCAGCCCGTCGCTTCAGTCGAAAGAGCAGCCCATGCCCACCCTTCCGTGGATGACCGTCAATGCCCCCACCGCACCCGAGGCGCAGTGCATGGCCTCCCGCCTCGAGGTCAAGTCCGTTTGGCACGCACCGGCATTCCTGCTGGCTTCACTGACACTGTGGCGTCAGGCCCGTCGCTCCCCCGGCGCGCTCGGTGTCGCTTTGAAGGCGGAAATGTGGAAGGGCACCTTCTGGACCTACTCCGCCTGGACCGATAAAGCGGCGATCTATGCCTACGCGGGCACCGAACCGCATAAGTCGACCGTGCAGCGCAAGCGAAAGGTCATGCGCGAGGCCACCTTCGTCTTCTTCACCGCGCCCGTCGACGAATTGCCGATGTCGTGGGATGAGATCCGGCGCCGCATCGCCGAGCAGCGCGATTCGTCGAAGTCCGAATAACACTGCCGCCGCTGGTCACTCGGCCCGCTTGGCATGGCGGCCGACCGAGATCCGGCGCACGACGGTCAGCACCGTGACCACCATGACCGTCACCAGCTCCAGCAGGTTCCAGGCAATCGGATCCGGGGTGGATTCGACCACCGTGTCCGGTGGCCGGCGTGGCGCGGCGACGATCGGCACTTCCGGCACGATCGCGGGCGCCGGTGCGGCGGCGGTGAATTCCGACGGGACGACCGGCACCGCGGGTATCGATGGTGGCTGTGGGCCGGGTACCGGCGGGCCGAGTTGGAGGGGGAGGCCGGGCTCCGGCGGTTCCGGGGCCGGAAGTGCCGAGCTGTTCGCAGGCGTCCTGGAAGGTGGTGGCACTCAAGGCATATCGAAGCAGTCGCACTCCGATGCCTTTGGAGTATCAGTCGATTTCCAAACAGTGTTGGACCGCATCAGGACCGCGACCTAATCTCCGGATCAGGTCGCAAATATTCATTGTCAGGAGGACATTCGTGTCACAGCTATCCGCCGAGGAATTGAGACCCGCGCTCGGCCGCGGGCTGCTCTCCTTCCCGGTCACCCATTTCGACGACGAACTCGAGTTCGACGAGCGGGCCTACCGGGATCATGTCGGATGGCTGTCCGAATACGATGTCGCGGGCATATTCGCGCGGCGGGTGGCACGGGCGAAGGCTTCGTCTTGACCAGCGCGGAGATCGACCGCGTCGTGCGGGCGGCGGTGGTCGAGACGGCCGGATGGGTTCCGGTGATCGCACCGGCGACCGCGGGCACCAGAATGGCGATCGAACAGGCGCGGGCGGCCGAAGCGGCGGGGGCGGACGGCATCCTGCTGCTGCCGCCGTATCTGGTTGAGGCCGCGCCGGAGGGAATCATCGAGCACGTGACCCGGGTCTGTGCGGCGACCTCCAGGAAGCAGCATGACCACAACTGATTCACCCGTTCTCGACCGGATCGACAGCGTCAGGATTTCCTCGGTCACGTTGCCATTGCCCACCGGGATCAGTGATGCCAAGGTCCTGACCGGCAGGCAGAAACCGATGACCGAAGTCGCGGTGCTGTTCGCGGAGATCACCACCGAGGCAGGCCTGGGAAGCATCGGCATCAGCTACTCCAAACGCGCGGGCGGACCGGGTCAATTCGCCCACGCCCGCGAGGTGGCCCCGGCGCTACTCGGCGAGGACCCCAGCGATATCGCCAAGATCTGGGACAAACTCATGTGGGCCGGAGCCTCGGTCGGCCGCAGCGGACTATCCGTGCAGGCGATCGCCGCCTTCGATATTGCGCTGTGGGATCTGAAGGCCAAGCGGGCCGGACTGCCACTGGCGAAACTGCTCGGCGCACATCGCGATTCGGTGCGTTGCTACAACACCTCCGGCGGCTTCCTGCACGCACCGATCGAAGACGTCCTCGACCGCGCGACCGAATCGCTCGACCGCGGCATCGGCGGTATCAAAATCAAGGTCGGACACCCCGACAATGCGGTCGACCTGGTCCGGGTCACGGCGGTGCGGGAGAAGATCGGTGATCGGGTGCCGCTGATGGTCGATGTCAATCAGCAGTGGGATCGCAGCACCGCACGCCGCATGTGCCGCGCCTTCGATCCGCTGCGCCTGGTATGGATCGAAGAACCGCTCGACGCCTACGATTTCGACGGCCACGCCCAACTCGCGACTACCTTCGACACCTCGATCGCCACCGGCGAAATGCTCACCAGCGTCGCCGAGCATGCCCAACTGATCCGCGCCGGAATCGATATCGTGCAGCCGGACGCGCCCCGCGTCGGCGGCATCACCCGATTCCTCGAGATCATGGCAATGGCCGACCGCGAACATCTGCAACTCGCACCACATTTCGTCATGGAGGTGCACGTCCACCTCGCCGCCGCCTACCCGCGCGAACCCTGGGTGGAGCATTTCGAATGGTTCGATCCACTGTTCAATGAACGCCTCGAGATCGCCGACGGCCGCATGCACCTGTCATCCCGCCCGGGCCTCGGTGTAACCATCAGCGACCAGGCCCGCGCCTGGACAGTCGCGGAACACACCATCCGATCCTGAAAAGGCCGGTGCCACAACAGTTCAGCAGCGATCAGGTAAACGTCGAGAGTGCAGCGGGCCGCTCGCGTTCAGCACAGGCAACGCGAGCGGTGGCTCAGACTTTGAGTCCGTGCTTGGTGACGTAGAAGTTCTGGAACGCGATCAGGGCGCCGAGGACGGTAGCCGCCGAGCGGAAGTACCAGTTCCACGATCAGCTGGCGTACGAGGTGGCGGCGCAGGGCGGCACGTTTCTGCTGTGGCGTGCGCTCGACCGCAATCGTCTGCTGTTGGTTCATGATTAGGCTCCGGTCGTGATCGCAATTGGTTGCGGATATCACCAAAGGCTGCCGCCGACAGCGTTTTTCGGGGCGGGAACGCGTCTTTCCAGGTGTGCCGAGACCGTTCCCGGCCCAGCCGGCGGGGTTACTCCCGCCGGCTGCCGAGGTGGTTACATGCTCTGGGGCAGGGTGGCGAATTGCTGCTCGAGTCCTTTTGTCACGCCCTTGCGCCAGGCATCGGCCAGCTCTGCCGACACCGGGTCGGGGAAGATGTCCTCGTCACCGGCCTCGACCCCGTCGAAGATCGCGTGCGCGACAGACTCTGGAGATGCCATCGGAATCGGAATGTCGAGGTTCGCGTTCATGTCGGTTGCGACGGGCCCGGGCAGGACGCCGTGGACGGTGATGCCTTCTCCGGCCAGGCGCGTCCGCAGAGCTTGGGTCGCAGAGAATGCAGCGGCCTTGGAAATCGCGTAGGACGGACTGAACGGCGGAGGGGCGAGGCTCGCCAATGACAGCGTGTTGACGATTGCTCCGCCAGCGCGGGTCAGCGCAGGCAGCAAGGCCTGAGTCACGGCGAGGAGGCCGAAGAGGTTGACCGCGAGCTGCTGTTCGAGGACGGACTGATCGCTGAGATCATCGTAGGTAGTGACGCCAGCGTTGTTGATCAGGATATCTAGTGATTCGATCGCGCCGACCGCCTGCTGAATCCCCGTCCGGTCGGTCACATCCAGAGTCAGTGGTGTGACACGCTCGTCGGTGTGCGTGAAGAGCTTCCGCGTCCCCACGTAGACGCGTCGCGCATCCCTTTTCAGAGCCTCCTCGACCAGAGCGCGCCCGATACCGCGATTACCTCCGGTGATCAGCACCGCGCTGCCTGCGATTTTCGCCATGTTGACGATCCCTTTCGTGACTTATCCAGAAATGGTGTTGCTTCGCATGGAAACTCGAGAGTCGATTCAGTCGACGATGATTCCGCCGGTGAGGTTCGTGATCTTCTCCTTCGAGAGGGCGAGGGCTTGGGGGTCTTCGTCGGGTTGACCGGTGCCGGTGGCGATCAAGTCGTGGAGGCTCTTGTCAATGTAGAAGGTCCAGCCTTTGCGGCAGGCTTCGAAGCATTCGAATTCGGGGGTGAGCCCGACGTGGGTGAAGTGGAGTTCGGTGGTGTCGGTGGATCGAGTGATCTCGAAGCGGATTTCGGTGTTGTTCCATTCGGTTTGGTCGTCGACGAGAGTGATCTGGGCGTCGAGGACGCGCCAGACGACGTGGTCGTGGGGGACCACCTCGGTGACCTCGATGGTGGATCGGTGCACGCCCGGAACCTCGTAAGTGAAGACGTCTCCGGGCTTTTCGCTGCGTCCGACAAGTGCCTTCGACCACCAACCGGGGACGTCGAGCACGGCGTTGAAGACGGTTTCGGGGGTCTGGTCCACGGCGAACGTCGTCGTGAAGCTCTGCACGGTCATGGGTTTCTCCCTGAAGGGGTAGATGAATCGGCTGCAACATTCAACCGATGGGTTGACAATAAGCTCGAAAGACGGGATAGTCAACCATGTGGTTGAGGATTCTTCGGAACAGCTCGACGTGGTGTTCCATGCGCTGTCGGACTCCACGCGCCGCTCGATGCTGCACACCCTGGCGCGCCGCCAATGCAGCGTCGGCGAGTTGGCGGCGCCGTTCGACATCTCGCTCGCGGCCGCGTCGAAGCACATCAAGGTGCTCGAGCGGGCCGGGCTGGTGCGGCGCACCGTGCACGGGCGCACGCACCTGTGCCGACTCGATCCGCGCCCGCTCCGAGATTGCGCCGAATGGATGGACTTCTACGAACGCTTCTGGAACCAGAGCCTGGACGCTCTGGAAACCGCACTGCTGCAGGAGGATCGAGATGAGTGAATACGGCGAGGTCGTCGAACCGGGCACAGTCCGCATCGAACGGCTGCTGCCCGGACCGATCGAACGAGTCTGGGCATACCTGACCGACATCGACAAGCGCGCGACCTGGCTGGCCGGCGGGCTGCTCGAACAGGCCACCGGCGGCCGGATCCAACACGTGTTCCGGATCCACGAACTCACCGGCGAGGGCGATCCAGCCGAGGTGGCCGACCGCAAGCACGGCGAGGTGCTCGAATGGGATCCCCCGCACCTGCTCCGCCACACCTGGAGCACCGGCGGCGGCCTCGCCGACTCTGAAGTGACCTTCGCGCTCGAGCAGGCCGGCGACAAGGTCTGCCTGACGGTCATCCACCGCAGGTTGCCGACGCGCGGCGAGATGCTCAATATCGCCGCAGGCTGGCACACCCACCTGGACATCCTGCGAGCCAGGCTCGCAGCATGCCCGCCCGACATGTACTGGCCGAAGTTCAATTCCCTTCGCGCAGAATACGAACCGATGCTCCCCACCGGCTGGGCTGGTCGCAGCTGATCTTGGTGACCGCCGACGCCTACCACACGTTGCCCGATCAGATCACCGCCGAATTCGGCGTTACCCGCCCCACCAGCTACCGGCACCTCAATAGGGCGAACCCGTAGCCTCGCCACCCTGATTACCTGCGGCTACGCCATATCCAGTTTGGCCAGCCAGCCGAACGACCGCTCTACCACCCACCGGCGCGGCAGGACCTCGAATCCGGTAGCGGTATCGCTGCGTTCGACAATCTGAACTGTCAGGGCCAGAACGGATTTCCTGGTTTGCAGAGGGGCTCGCGGTAGGACTGGAGTTACCACACCGCTACTGGCCGCGCCGACGGTTCGGCACCGACACGAGGTGCGCACAGGTCTGCTCGCGGCCAGATTGCCGCGACTCCGCCGGACCGCCGGACCGGTCCGCACTGGCCCACCATGGAATGCCGCCCCGAAATCGTCGGCTCCCCGCACAGCTCTCGACAAATATCGATGCCCTCGATGCATCGCCCGAATCACTGCCCACGTTGCACGGCAACGAAATAGCCGACTAACTCCCCTGCTGCGGAAGAGTTGGCGCGTGCTGATCGGCCACCTCGGTGAGCGCCTGCGCCCAGCCGTCCAACCGGTCGGCGGCATCCCGCAGATCCGCCACAATGGCATCGAAATTGTGTCGCAGGACAGCGCTTTCGGGGACCGCAAGAATGCGTCCGGCGGCCGCGACAACCTGTTCGTATTCGGTGGCACCGCTGTCGAGGCGACCGAGCGTGAATTGAATATTCTCGGTAAGACCAACGGCCGCAACGGATTTGGTGCGCCCCATAGCGCCGAGCGCCTGCTCCATCGCGGTGATGTCGGCGGCCAGCGCGTGCAGCGCTGCCGCACCCGATGCCGCGGTTTCGAGCATGTCGGCGAGTTCGTCCTCGGGCAGCCGGTTCGAGCGGGCGATCTGGGTCCCGAGGCCGTGCAGCGCCTTCTCCGCGCGAACCAGGCGGGCGATCGGCCCGCGTGCCGATGACCACGGCGGCGGCTGCTTGCGCGGTACGAAGGTCGCCTGCGGCAGTGGGGCGCTGCGCAACTGAAGATAGCGGCGAGCGCTCAGTGCGGTACCGGTGACCAATGCCACTGCTCCCCCGCCGACCACCACCACGGCCCACACCGGAGCCGAAATCACCATGAGCCCAACGGTTCCCGCCGTCGTGAGACCGCCAACGGTGCCGAGTTGGAAACTGCGTCGACGGGCCCGGCGGCGCTTGCGCAACTCCCGCTCCCGCGGGTCCGCCCAGCGCCGCACCGCGACCAGCGCGTGCTCACCCACCTCACGCAGACTGTCGGGCAGGCTCCCGGGCTGCGGGGCCAGCGCCGACTGCGCACGCACGATGGCCGCACTACGGCGGCGGCCGGTACGACCGCGGTTGAGCTTTTCGCTATGCCCCTGCGAGTTCATCGGTTCCTCCCAGGAGCGCGAACCCGCTCAGCGCGACCGGCGGTGTCCGGACAGGGCAGGGCCCGAGCAAAACCGACGGCCGATCCGCCAGGTACCCGTGCCATATCCTTCACCGAACCAGTCCTCGCCGAGCTGTATCTCTGTGGAAATTGCCCGCTACTGCTGCGCGGTCTGGCCCTTGTTCATCTGCGGCTGCGGCTGCGCCGGATTCACCTGCGCGGCACCCGGATTGATCGCGGGCGCGGGCGCACCACCCGCGGGCAGCGCATCGCCGCGCATCGAGGCGCGGATCTGCTCCAGCTTGCTGTGTCCGGCCATCTGGATGCTGGCCTGCTGCACCTCGAGCATGCGGCCCTGTACCGAATTGCCCGCGAGTTCGGCGGCGCCCAGCGCATTCGCGTAGCGGCGCTCGATCTTCTCGCGCACCGCATCCAGGCTCGGCGTGGTGCCGGGCGCGGACAGCGTCGAATCCATCCGCTGCAGCGATGCCGAGACCTGCTCCTGCATCTTGGCCTGCTCCAGCTGGCTGAGCAGTTTGGTGCGCTCGGCGACCTTCTGCTGCAGCAGCATCGCGTTCTGCTCGACCGCCTTCTTGGCCTGCGCGGCCGCCTGCAGCGACTGGTCGTGCAGCACCTTGAGGTCCTCGACGGACTGCTCGGCGGTGACCAGCTGTGCGGCGAACGCCTCGGCGGCGTTGGTGTACTGGATCGCCTTCTCGGTATCGCCCGCCGCCGCGGCCTGGTCGGCCAGCAGAACGGCTTGGCGCGCATTGGCATTGAGCTTTTCGACATCGTCGAGCTGACGGTTGAGCTTCATCTCCAGCTGACGCTGGTTGCCGATGACCGATGCGGCCTGCTGCGAGAGGGCCTGATGCTGACGCTGAGCTTCCTCGATAGCCTGCTGAATCTGGACCTTCGGATCCGCATGCTCTTCGATCTTCGAATCGAAGAGGGCCATCATGTACTTCCAGGCCTTGACGAACGGATTAGCCATCGATTGATCCCGCCTCCATAAGATGCGCCGCGCTTTACCGCGACTGTAGTGCGCGACCGTCACGCACCCGATATGTGCCTATCCTCCACCATCTGGCACCCGGGCCGGGCGAACCCGGCCCAACCGACGCCTATTACAGAATCTATCCGCTTTCGGCGCCGGTCCGCAGCGCCGGTCACGGACGTCACCTCTTGTCGTCTGATCAGTTGCTCTTCACCAGAACCAGCATGTCCGCCCTGGGGGCCGGAATGACGATCCGGGTGTCCTCGGCGATCTTGGTACGGGCACCGGCCGCCGACATGCTGGCGGTCGCAGGTTCCGGCGCGGCCTCGGCGGCGGGCTCGGCCGCGGCGGTCCGATCCGACTCGGGTGCGTCGGCGGTCTGCGCGGGCGCCTCGACGGGCAGCCCGTCGGCACCGGCCATGATCGTGCTCACATCCCAGAGCACCCGCGACAGCGGCACATCAAGGGCCGCGCAGATGGCGGCGAGCAGTTCACTGGAGGCCTCTTTGCGGCCCCGCTCTACCTCCGACAGATACCCCAGGCTCACGCGCGCCGAGGTGGAGACCTCACGCAGGGTCCGGCTCTGGGCGAGACGAGCACGCCGCAGACTGTCCCCGATTGCCTCTCGCAGCAGCGTCATGTCGTTCTCCTTCAGCTCCCAGTAACCGGGTCCGCGGGCGCCTGCCAGCGCTGCGCACGCCGTCCTTTCTGGCACAACGTCGAACGCGGGTCGGTTGGTTCCCACGGGGGCAAACTCGATGCCGCCAGCATGTCGCCAGCGTCAGCGGTCGTCTCCCACGATACGACGCAACTCCCGAACCGCGCTGTGCGTAGCGCCGATTCTGATCGCCCACCGGTCACCGCGCAGTTTCCACCGCATGACCTCGGTATGCCCCGGACCCGCCAGACCGAGGAAGACTGTGCCGACGGCATGCCCGTCCTGGGAATCGGGTCCGGCGACACCGGTCAGCCCGATCCCCCAGTCCGCGCCGCAGCGCAGACGCGCCCCGACCGCCAACTGTTCGGCGGTACTCGCGGCCACCGGGCCCTCCGTCGCCAGCACTTCGTCGTCGACACCGGCCAGGCTGTGTTTGAGGTCGGTCGCGTAGACGACCAGTCCGCCGCGCAGCACCGCACTGGCCCCCGGCACCCCGGCAATGGTCGCCGCGAGCAGGCCAGCGGTCAGTGATTCCGCGGTTGCCACGGTCTGTCCGGCCGCGCTCAGCGCATGCACCAACTCGACGACCGGAGCTCCAGTTGTCAGCGGATCGGTCATGCGCCGCGGGCCCGGCCCGGACCTCCCGCGAGCCACACCCGCGCCGCCTGCCCCAGATAGTCGAGCCCGGTGCCGACCGTCAGCGCGACGGCCACATACATCAAAGTCATTCCCGCGGTGGCCAGTCCCCCGTGCAGCGGCAACAGCAGCACGGCGATCGCGACCGACTGCACCAGCGTCTTCAATTTGCCGCCGCGACCGGCCGGAATCACCCCGCGCCGCACCACCGCCAAGCGCAAGAGCGTGATCCCGATCTCACGACCACAGATGACCAGGGTGATCCACCACGCCAGATCGCCGAGCATGGACAGTCCGATCACCGCCGAACCGATCAGCGCCTTATCCGCGATCGGATCGGCGAGTTTGCCGAAATCGGTGACGAGTCCGTATTTGCGCGCCAGTTGTCCGTCGAAGCGATCGGTGATCGCGGCGATGCCGAACAGCGCGGCGGCCGCGATCCGCCAGCCGCTCTGATGTCCGCCGCCCGCGAACAACGCGAGCACGAACAGCGGAACCAGCGCGATCCGCAGCATGGTGAGCACGTTCGCGATATTCATCAGCGGAACGACGGGTTCGGCCTGCGTCGGCACGAATCCGGTGCGCACCGCCGGCTCACCCCAGCGTCGATCGATCTCTTCTGGCTGCACGCTCATGCCTCCGCCTCGCTGGCGCTCGACTGCGCCATACGCGTGAACGGCTGTGACACGATTCGCTCGCTACGCTCCCGAATGGCCTCCGCCTCGCTGGCGCTCGACTGCGCCATACGCGTGAACGGCTGTGACACGATTCGCTCGCTACGCTCCCGATTCGCCTCCGCCTCGACCAGAGCTATACCCCCCGTGACGCCGCTGCAACGCATGCCGACGCGATGCGGTGAGCGGAGCGGGTGGATGTGCGGCACACGTTCAGAGTATCGGTAACCGGGCGGACTACTGTGCACCCCATGACCTCTCGGGGACCACTAGGTGGTTCGACTAGCGACGCGTATCCGGGCGCGGCACCTGCCGCGAACAAATCTGCCCCCATCGTGCGCCGCGCCCGAACCTCCGATGTGCCCCAGATCAAGAGCCTGGTCGATGTCTACGCCGGTCGGATCCTGCTGGAAAAGAACCTGGTCACACTGTATGAAGCGGTGCAGGAATTCTGGCTGGCCGAACTCGACGGCCGGGTGGTCGGCTGTGGTGCGCTGCATGTGCTCTGGGCCGATCTCGGCGAGGTCCGCACCGTCGCGGTGCATCCCGACGTCAAGGGACACGGGGTCGGACGGCTGATCGTGGAACGGCTGGTCGCGGTGGCCAGGGAACTGGAGTTGGGGCGGCTGTTCGTGTTGACCTTCGAGGTGGAGTTCTTCAGCAGGCACGGATTCGTCGAGATCGACGGCACGCCGGTGACCGCCGAGGTGTACGCGGAGATGTGCCGGACCTTCGATCCCGGTGTCGCGGAATTCCTCGACCTCAGCTATGTGAAACCGAACACCCTCGGCAATACTCGAATGCTGCTCAACCTCTGATCAGAACGGATCGATCGTGCCCATTTTCGCCGTGCACTACACCTACTCCGATGCCACCATCGAGGCTCGCGACACCTTCCGGCCCGAACACCGGGCCTGGCTGAACGGCCTGGTCGAGGCGGGTTCGCTACTCACAAGCGGCCCTTACGCGGACGGATCCGGCGCGCTGTTGCTGTTCCAGGTCGCGGACGAGGCGGCGATCAAGGAACTGCTGCCGCAGGATCCGTTCGCTCGCGAGAACCTGATCGATGCGGTTCGCGCGGTGCAGTGGCTGCCGGTGATGGGCACCTTCGCTTCCTGACGAAACCGCCTGACCGCCGCGTGTCACGGTTCGACACCCGGCGGTCAGCAAACTTTTGGCGACACACCGATGCGGGTTGTCGGCGAACCCACCTCCGGGGCCGCAGACTCCCCAATATGCGCATATCCGCCGCGATTTTCGCGTCGATGTCGGCTGCGGCCCTTTCGCTGACCGCATGCTCATGGCCCGAGCTGGGTACCGATTCCAGCGAACCGGTAAAACCCGTCGTCGCGGGTCACCCCGTGCCGCACTCCGGCATTGCCGACGAGCGGGACTACCGCGCCGATAACGGCTACTACTTCCGAACCGCCGATCGCACCATCGCCTGCGGCCTACTCGATGAGCCGTTCGGACAGCCGAGACGGTCGGTGGGCTGTCAGGGTGTGACGGGTCCAGCACCGCGGGAGATGCAGGCGTGTTGGAGTAGCGACCCGAGCGCGGCGGTCCTCGCCGTCGGCGATAGCGCCGGCTATCTCTGCGTGAACCGGGGCTTCTTCGACGGACCGCCGATGGCCGGCGGACAAGCCAGCGGCGGACCGGTGCTGCCGGTCGGCTCGAGCCTGAGCGTGTACGGCTTCACCTGCCTGGCCCAGCCCGCCGGGGTCACCTGCCGCAACGAGGCAAACGGACACGGTTTCGAGATCGCGCCCGACCACCACCGCGTGTTCTAGTCGCCGATCCGGCCCGCGGGCGATCGGGGCCCCGCATCACGGGTTTTGAGCAGGCTCGCCACCGTCGCAATGACCAGAATGCCGAGAATGACACCCAGCGAGACCGGTGTCGAAATCTCCGGTACCTTGATGCGCTCACCACCGTTGATGAAAGGCAAGGTGTTCTCGTGCAATGCGTGCAGCACCAGTTTGACGCCGATGAACGCCAGGATCGCCGACAGTCCGTAGGACAGGTAGACCAGCCGATCCAGCAGGCCGCCGATCAGGAAGAACAGCTGTCGTAAGCCCATGAGCGCGAAGGCGTTCGCGGTGAAAACGATATAGGGCTGCTCGGTGAGACCATAGATCGCGGGGATGGAGTCCAGCGCGAACAGCAGATCGGCGAAGCCGATCGCCAATAGCGCCAATAGCAATGGAGTCACCGCGCGTCGCCCGTCGACCCGGGCGACGAGCTTGTCACCGTCGTATACGTCGGTGGTCGGGAGCACCCTTTTGGCCAGCGTCACGATCCGGCTGTCGCGCTTCTCCTCCTGCTCGACCTCGTGTCCGCTCTCCCGCAGTAGCTTGACGGCCGTGTAGACCAGGAACAGTCCGAACAGATAGAACACCCAGCTGAACGCGCTGATCGCGGCCGCGCCGACGGCGATGAACACTCCGCGCATGACCAACGCCAGCACGATGCCGATGAGCAGCACCTTCTGCTGGTAGATCCGCGGCACCGCGAATGTCGACATGATGATGAGGAAGATGAACAAGTTGTCGACCGAGAGCGCCTTCTCGGTGACGAAGCCCGCGTAGTACTCCCCCGCGAAGGTCGAATCCCAGCGCCAGGCGACGAATCCGCCGAATGCGAGGGCGATGCCGATGTAGATCGCCGACCAGGTGCCGGATTCTTTGAAGGTCGGATCGTGTGGCGTTCGAACGTGAGCGAAGAAGTCGAAGACGAACAGGCCGAGGATCACCGCGATCGTCAGCGTCCACTCGAGTGCGGTTACGTGCATGCGGGCTCCGGGGCGGCAAGGTATGTCATGACAGCAATCATGCCCGATTTGTCCGTTCTGCCGAGCTAGCGGGATAGTTGCTGACCATAATTTCACATGCGGGTCGGGCGGCCGCCGTGCCACAGTCGCGGGCATGACCGACGACTACCGCATCCTGAACAAGGCGAAGTGGGACGAGCGCGCCCCCGCGCATGCCGCATCGCCGGACTACGCCGTGGCCCGGTTCCTCGCGGATCCGGAATACCTCAGCGAGGTGGTCCGGTTCGATCTGCCGCTACTCGGCGATATCCGCGGGCTGCGCGGCGTGCACCTGCAATGCCACATCGGCACCGACACCATCTCCCTCGCCCGACTCGGGGCGCGGATGACCGGACTGGACTTCTCCTCCGCATCGCTCGCCCAGGCGCGACTGCTGGCCGAAAAGACCAGCACACCTGCTGAATTCGTCGAGTCGGATGTGTATGACGCGGTATCCGTGCTCGGCACAGCACAATTCGATCTGGTATTCACTGGAATCGGTGCGCTGTGCTGGATTCCGAGTATCGATCGCTGGGCGCGAACCGTCGCAAACCTGCTGCGACCCGGCGGACGGCTGTTTCTGCGCGAGGGCCATCCGATGCTGTCGGCGATGGACGAAACCCATACCGACCGACCGACTGTCGGGTATCCCTACTTCGAAATGCCTGAGCCCATGGTGTTTTCGTCTGGAACAACTTATGTCGAGACCGAGACCGAATTCACGCAGATCATGGCCCACGAATGGAATCACGGACTCGGCGATGTGGTGACCGCACTGCTCGACCACGGCCTGACCATCACCGGACTGGTGGAGCACCGCAGCGTTCCCTGGGAGGCATTGCCCGGACAGATGAGGCGGGATGCGAATGGCGAGTGGCGGCTGACCGAGCATCCGGAGCGGCTGCCACTGACCTACACCGTCCAAGCACGCCGAGAACTCGCCGGTGGGGAATAAATGGGTTCCTCATCGCGTCTTTCGGTGTTAGCGTTATCCAGAACGTAATCGCAGCCCGTAATCGGACCACGAAAGGCAAACGCAATGACCAGCACTCAGGACCAGGGACTACGCTCCCTCGCCGGTGCCCGGCAATTGCGTGCGGGCGCCCGGCTGTCGACGTTGCAGCTGCGCCTGACCTGGCCGCTGCTGTCGCAGCTGCGACAGGCGAACACCCGGAGCCGCCCCTGAGGTCTCGATTCGAGAAGGCCTGAGCAGGGGCCGCTCCCGGCGAAATGATCGCCACGGAGCGGCCCCTTTTCTTGTCCCGCGGATGTAGCTCAATTGGAAGAGCAACGATCTCCAAATTCGTCGGCTGGGGGTTCGAGTCCCTCCATCCGTGCCAGATAACTTCACAGTGAATATACGGCAGTAGAGTTTTCGCAATACGCGATATGAATAACCCTGCTGCAGAACGGTTTCGAGCCCGTGTATCTCAGCGGATCAGAGCTGACCCTTTCGAGCGACCTGCAAGCAGTCGCTACGGATACCTTCGACGGCGCAGGTCGGTGGTTCGATTCCACCCACGGGTACCAAAACCATTCCCTCGTAGCCCAATTGGCAGAGGCACCGGACTTAGGATCCGGTTGATGCGAGTTCGAATCTCGCCGAGGGAACGATCCGGGTCCCTACCCGGACCAGCGCTCGTAGCTCAACGGATGGAGCACCTGTTTACGGAGCAGGCGGATGAAGGTTCGAATCCTTCCGAGCGCGCTGGTGGAGTGTGGTGTAACGACAGCATTGCGGCAAGCAGCCCTGCTGCCCACTGCGGACAACCCACCCGAGTCGACCTCGTCGAGCGTTTGATCTTCCGCCGAGTCGCATTGCCGATTCGAACCGCACCGGTCGCGGTATGTGCGGATGTTCGTTCAGATGGACTGTCAGAGAGGTGCGGAGTAAACGCGCCGTCTCCGGCGTTGTGGCACTTGTTGTTATAGCCATCACAACGGGCTGGGCAGTGGTCCGCCCGGGAGGGGACGGAACCGATGAGCCTTCGTCAGTTCGAGTACGCCCTGGCCGTTGCCGAGGTGGGCTCGGTGACGGCGGCGGCGGAGCTGCTGCACGTCGCTCAACCATCGATGTCCCAGCAGATCCGCAATCTGGAGCGGGAACTCGGCGTGACACTGTTCGCCCGCACACCGACCGGATTGGTGCCCACCGTGGTGGGCCGCGCGTTCCTGCGGGAGGCGGAGGTCGCGGTGAGTGCCTCGCGGCGGGCGCGGGCAACGGCGCGGGCCGGTGCCGATGAGCTGGTGGGCGAGTTGGTGGTCGCGGCGCAGATGGGCTTCGGCACGCGGCAGCTGCCCGGCGTGCTGAGCATGCTGCGCCGCCGCTTCCCGCGGCTGGAGGTCACCGTCTTCGAGGAGCCGAGCTCCGCCGAGCTGGAGCGGCTGTGTCGGCAGGGCGTGCTGGACCTCGCCCTGATGGCGGCCTGCGAGCGTGGCCCCGCCGACGCCCACCATCTCGGCTACGAAGAGTTCGTCGTGCTGCTGGGCACCGGGCACCGTCTGCTCACCGTGGACCGGGTCGAGCTGCGTGAGTTGGCGGGGGAATCGTGGGTGCGGTTCGACCGCGACAGCGCGCTCGACGGCGTGCTGACGGGTGTGCTGCGCGACAACGAGCTGACCTCGACCACGGCCGCCCGCGTGTCCCAGACGGCGACGGCCGTGCGCTGGGCCGCCCACGGGCTGGGAGTGACGCTCGTTCCTGCCTCCGCGGTGCCTCACGGCGCGGAGCACCTCGCACGCCCGGTGGTCCCAGTCGTGTCCCAGCCCGTCGTCGCCGTGGTCCGGCAGGACGCGGGTCCGGCGGAGACGGCCCTGCTCGAACTCCTGCGTGAGCAGAGCTGGCACACGCCCGCTCAGAGCTGGGTGACACCTCCGTCCACGACGAACTCGGTGCCCGCCGCGTAAGTGGCATCGAAAGCGAGAAATGCTGCCGCCCGGGCAATTTCGCCGGGGGTACCGAAACGCCGCATGGGATTGTCCGCGACCCGTTCCGCTTTGAACTGTTCGGCGGCCGCTGCAGTCATCGTGTTTTCCAGAATTCCCGTGTCGACGGGACCGGGGCTGATCGCGTTGACACGAATTCCGCGCGGAAGCAGCTCACGGGAGAGGCTGCGGGCCATCGAGCGCAGCGCCGCCTTGCCCGCCGCATAGACACTGGCTTCCGGCAAGCCGCGAGCCCCACCTTCCACCAGTAGCTGCGCCAGCGCGAACCCCACGCCGCTGCCGCCACCGGTGATCACTACCTTCTTGTCGCTGCATTCACCCATGCCAGGATTCCTCCGCTCTTGTCTCGAAACTCGTTCAGCCCCTGGGGAATTCGCCGCCGTCGACGACGAGACTGCTTCCGGTCAGCCAGCTTGCCCGCTGGGACACGAGGAACAGCACCGCGTGGGCGATGTCGTCGGGCTGGCCATCGCGCCCCAGCGGTGGGGTGGTGTTGTCCTGGCCCGGCCCCGCGTCCAGGCGCGCCCACTGCTCGCGCGTTGCTTCGCCGCCGGGGGTGGCGGTTCTGCCGGGAGACACGGTGTTGACTCGGATTCCGAACGGGGCCAACTCCGCGGCCAATCCCCGGCTGTAGTTCTCCAGCGCCGCCTTCGCCGTGGTGTAGTGCAGGAACGGCGGTGCCACAGTGGGGACCGCGGCCGAGGAGATGTGCACGATCATCCCCGAACGCCGATCCCTCATCCCCGGTGCCAGCAACGAGTCCAGCCGCACCGAAGCCAGAAAGTTCAGGTCCAGTGCGTCCTGCCAGGCCTGGTCCGGGATCGCCAGCGCGCCTTGGTACGGTCCCGCCCCACCCGCGTTGTGGACCAGGATGTCCACCCCACCGAGCCCCTCCTGCGCGGCCGCGGCGAGCGCCTCCGTGCCCGCCCGCGTCCGCACGTCGGCCGCCACGAAGATGGCCCCCTCCGGCACCGCGCCAGTCGCCGACCGGGCGGTCGTGAGTACCTCGGCACCCGCGTCCAGAAGTTGACGCACAACGGCCGCGCCGATTCCGCGAGTACCGCCCGTCACCAGGGCCCGCTTACCCGCGAGTTCTCGCGTTCCCGAACCGTTCTCGATCGTGCTCATGCCAGCGTCCTCTCGATTGCGTGTTTGTCGGCTCGACGGAAAAAGAGATCGATGTGCCCCAGAGCGCGAATCCTCGGAAATCGCAATGAGCACCTCGTCGAGCCATTTCACGGTATGTCCGCAGAAGAACGAGAGGCAAAGACGAAAATTCAGCAGGCGCCATAGGCAATTCCTATGCCACCCCGGCCCTTTCGCTCATGGTCGACGCAGAAAATAAGCCCTTGCCGCGAACGAGCTGCTACACCGAAGAACCAGCGTGGGGTTCGCGGGGCATCCGCTCGGCGTGGTCCGGGAGGCCAAGGCATGCCAAGCGGGTGGCAAAAGGGTGCCAACGTCCCCCAGGCTGATGACGCCGAAGTTCTGGACTGACCATTTGGCCGATCCACGATGAGCTACCAGCGCACCGGCGCTTCCGCGGGCCTGGTTCGATGGTCCCGTGCGGATACTCGTCACCGGAGCGAATGGCTATCTCGGCAGTGCGGTCGCGGCGACCCTGTGCGCCGCCGGACACGACGTCGTCGGGCTGGTGCATCGCGAACGCTCCCGTGTCCCGGAGGGGATTCCGATACACAGCGCCGACCTGCGCGACCACGATGCCCTCGGCGCGGCACTGCGCGAGGTCGATCTGGTCTGCCATCTCGCCGGGCTGACTCGCGTTCGCGAATCATTTGCCGAGCCGCTCGACTACTTCGAAGTAAACGTGGCGGGGACCGTGACGCTGCTGCGGGCCATGGCGGCAGCCGGGGTGCAACGACTCGTATTCGCGTCCACCGCGTCGATCTACGGGACACCGGAGCGGCAGCCCATGTCGGAGGATCTGATGGACGATCCGCCGCACCTGTACGCGGCCAGTAAGCAGGCCGCCGAATCGGTGATCGCCGCACAGGCCGCGACCGGTCGGCTCGACGCAACGGTATTGCGGCTGTTCAACATTGCTGGTGGCCCGGATCCGGATGACACGCGCATCGTCTCGCGGATCCTCGCCGTGGCCGCTGGCGCGGATGCGACGCTGAACGTCAATGGTGATGGCACGGCGGTCCGCGACTACCTGCATCGCGACGACGCCGCACGCGCCTTCGTCGCCGCCGCGACCGGACTCCCCCGGCCTGGCCGGTGCCGTCGCTACAATATCGGCACCGGTGTCGGCACCAGCGTCAACGGCCTCGTCGCCGCGGCCGCGCGGGTGACCGGATGCCACATCCCAGTCGAATACCGTGCCGCGGCACCGGAACCGCAGCGCCTCATCAGCGACAGCCGCCGGGCGCGTGCCGAACTGGACTGGTCGCCGATGTCGTCGGATATCGACACCATCATCAAGGACGCATGGGCAGTTCGGATCGGCGCCGCCACCGGTGGGAAGGACCTGCTCCGACGCTCGCCCGGTTGTGCATAGTTTCGTGAAATGCGAATTGCCTCTTCACTTCTCACCGCAACGCTGGGTGCCTTGGTGAGTGCCTTCGGCGCTACCGCGGTGGCCGCACCGCCCTCGGGTTCGGCATTGCTGCAACCGACATGGGATCTGCCGACCGACACCGCTGCCGCCGTACACGCCGCCGGTCTGCCGCTGCTGGACAAGATGTCGACGACCTACCACTACCATGCCCATCTCGATGTCATCGTTTACGGACAGCCGGTCGTCGTCCCGGCCCTGATCGGCATCGACGACGCCCGCAGGCTGGGCGCCCCGATGCATACCCACGATGCGACCGGGATCGTGCACCTCGAGTCGGACGAGGATATCCCGTTCACGCTCGGGCAGTTCTGCACCGAATGGGGCCAACCGCTGACCGCCGAGCAGGTCGGCCCGATCCACTTGACCCCCTTCGAGACGGTGCACCTCTACGTCAACGGGGTCCGCTTTCCCGGCGATCCGGCCTCGTATCGTTTTGCCCCGTACGACGAAGTGGCGCTGGTCGTGGGCACTCGATCGATGACTCCGGTCGTGCCAACGCATTACGACTTCCCGCCCGACCTCTCGCAACACTAGGCAAAAATATTGCGGCGCAACTAGTTTCATTGGCGAAACTCCCAATCTTGGGGAGGTGTGATCGTTGACACTGCCCGGGTGAATATCGAAACTCAAAGGCCTCCAGCACTTCTGGAGCCTTGTTGGCCGACATGGTGAGTTCTCAATGAATCGAGGAACCAGGCTATGACGACTACCACCGCGTCGGTGTCGACCGAAACTGAAGTCCCCCCTGCGGAATTCGATACCACTCACCTGAAAGAGAATCTGCGCTGGGGCCACCTGTTCTGGCCCGGTTCCACCGCATTGACCGAAGAGCAGATCGATGACCGGGTCACCCGCTACCAGCGGTCGCTGGAGCGCTTCCGCGCCAGCGGTATGCAGGGCAACTACCTGCCCGATGACCTCGAGGTCGATTCGGCCTGGCATGCGCACCAGTGCGACCCCATCGGCTACGCGGAGTTCTGCAAGAGCTACTTCGGCGGCATCCTCGCGCACACCGTGACGCTGTGTGTCTGCAAATTGGTCGATCTCGACAAGAAGTAGGCATCGGACCGGGAGAAGGTAGCCCATGGACGCACTGCTGAACATGATCGCCGCGCTATTCGCGACGCAGGGACATCTGGATATTCCAGTCCCTTCGAGGAACTGCTGACCCACGCGAGGCGCGGCCCGTCGACGATGACGGAAAGGAGGTAGCTCGTGGACGCACTGCTGAACATGATCTCCGCGATGTTCGCATCGCAAGCACAGATCGACATCCCGCAGATCCCTTCGAACCATTGCTGACCCAGGCAACGGCGCGGCCCGGCCGGATACCCCGGCCGGGCCGTGCCCGTCAGGCAGTGACGGACTGATCGGTGAAGAGATACCCCTCGGACCAGATGTAGCGGGTACCACCCCACCGTGCCGCGGAGGCCACGTCCGGAAAGAACCCTCGGCCTTCGAAATTCGCGCTGGTATTGCACAACACCGGCACGCCGCTGATGGCCGCGTACCCGGTCAGGATCCGGGCGGTGGCACGGTTGGCCGATTCATCTATGGTCTGCAGTCGCGCCGTACCGTCGACATGCAGCACCGCCGGAATGCGGTCGGTCCAGTCGGGGCGGGTGCGGTGTTCGAAGAGCATGTACGGATCGCTGCCGCCGGGCTGGAAGACCTCCGCTACACGGGCGGTCAGGCAGACCGGTGCCACCGGCCGGTAGTGCGCACGGTTCTTGATGTCGTTGAGCTGGTCTTTCATCGCCGCATCCGTCGCGGGAGCCAGAATGCTGCGGTTGCCCAGCGCCCGCGGTCCCAGCTCCGCCCGACCCGACAGCACAACCACCGGCTCGCCCACCCGGTGCAGCAAGCGCGCGACTCCCAACTCGTCGCAGGGCTGTCTGCGCCAGTTCTCCGGCACCCCACTGACACCGACCCGCGGACCGGAGTACACATCCCACCGCAATGCCGGACTCCGCCCGTACCGGAACATTTCACAGCATGCGGCGCCGATCGCGGCACCGGAGTCATTGGGAAAGGGCGGAATC
Source organism: Nocardia sp. NPDC004604 (assembly GCF_040609795.1). Classification (NCBI taxonomy): domain Bacteria; kingdom Bacillati; phylum Actinomycetota; class Actinomycetes; order Mycobacteriales; family Nocardiaceae; genus Nocardia; species Nocardia sp. NPDC004604. The sequence continues at coordinate 18,541 of NZ_JBEXLC010000023.1, read as the reverse complement.
CAGATCTCCTCGACAATGCCCTGCGTGCGCAGCAATGAGTTCCATTTGATATTCAAGGCGCAGCCGCCGGTCACCACCAGCTTCGATGGCAACGAAGAGTCCTGACGCAGCAGCGAACTCAGCGCCCGCGCCAACCGATCCCCCAGATATGCCTGGAAGGTGGCGATGAGGTCGGCATCGGACAATCCCGGAAAGAGCTCGTCCCTATTCGCCGATGTCTTCGCACCGACCAAACGGGCCGCATCCTGCGACGGATTCGGTTGCGCCGCAAGGATTTCATCGAACACCGGGTACGCCGACTCTGCCACGGTGCCCAGCCCGGCGTAGGCCATGGCCTTCCCCGGAATGGCCAAGTGCTGCCGCAGGATCTGATCCCGGGACAGACCTTCGGTTTTCGGGATGAACGGCTCGAAGTGTGAACTGAAGTAGGTGAAGATATTGCCGACGATCGGCAGCACGGTGGCCACCGCCCGGACGGTTCGGGCCGCCGCCGCGACATGGTAGACCCGTGCTGCCGTGCCGCCGTCCCAGACCAGCACGAGCGCATCCTCCCCGCGCGCCGCGAACGGGCTGGTGCAGTAGCCACCCAGGATGTGCTGATCGATATGGTGATAGCTGACGTACTCCTCCGCGGCGGAACCGAATCCGTGACCGCGAAAGCGATGGCGCGCGATCGGCAGCGTGCGCCCGGGGCGATCCTGGTACGGCGCGACCGCGAGTTCGATCGGGCGGCCACCGGCCAGCGTCGAGATACTCGACGGTTCCGTCGAATCAGTATCCGGCACCGCACCGTTCGCGAACCAGCCGTCGACCACGAACCGGTCGATATCGGTGGGCGTCAGCCCCTCCGAACGCAGAATTTCGGCGACCCGGTCGAGATCACCCAGCGCGCTGTACCGGAGTCCGTTGCCGAGCTTTTCCATCTCGATGCTGAACACCAACCGGTCGTCCTCGACAACCGCGACACCGCCATCGTGCGACACCTTGATTCCGCAGATCACCATGTCGGGCCACTGTACCCACGCCGCAGTGGCCCACCGACGGTGAGAATAGTTGTCGCCGAAGCATTTTCGGCGCTATGCCTCCGAACTCTCGGGCTCCTCGGCACCGCCGCCGCGGATCGTCCACAGCAGACCCTCTAGCTCGTCGGGCTTGATGAGCACATCGCGCGCCTTGGAACCCTCACTCGGGCCGACGACGCCCCGGGTTTCCATCAGGTCCATCAGGCGGCCCGCCTTGGCGAAGCCGACACGCAGCTTGCGCTGCAGCATCGAGGTCGAGCCGAATTGTGAAGTCACGACCAACTCCACGGCCTGAACGAAGACCTCGAGGTCATCGCCGATATCGGGATCGACGTCCTTCTTCTCGCCCGCCTTAGCGGCGGTGACGCCTTCCTGGTACTCGGGTTCGGCCTGGTTCTTGGTGAAGTCGACGATCGCGTGGATCTCCTCATCGGAGATGAACGCGCCCTGCAGGCGGGTGGGCTTATTCGCGCCCATCGGCAGGAACAGACCGTCGCCCATACCGATCAGCTTCTCGGCGCCCGGCTGGTCCAGGATGACGCGCGAATCCGTCAATGACGAAGTGGCGAAGGCCAATCGGGACGGCACATTGGTCTTGATCAGACCGGTGACCACGTCCACCGAAGGCCGCTGTGTCGCGAGCACCAGGTGAATGCCCGCGGCGCGCGCCTTCTGGGTAATGCGCACGATCGCTTCCTCGACATCGCGCGGCGCGGTCATCATCAGGTCGGCGAGTTCATCGACGATGGCCAGGATGTACGGGTATGGCCGGTACACGCGCTCGCTGCCCAGCGGCGCGGTGATCGCACCCGACTTGACCTTCTTGTTGAAGTCGTCGATGTGGCGCACCTTATTGGCCTGCATATCCTGGTAGCGCTGCTCCATCTCCTCGACCAGCCAGGCCAGCGCGGCGGCGGCCTTCTTGGGCTGGGTGATGATGGGCGTGATGAGGTGCGGAATGCCCTCGTAAGGGGTGAGTTCCACCATCTTCGGGTCGATGAGGATCATCCGGACCTCGTCCGGGGTCGACCGCGCGAGCAGCGATACCAGCATCGAGTTCACAAAACTCGACTTACCGGAACCGGTAGAACCGGCGACCAGCAGATGCGGCATCTTGGCCAGATTCGCCGAGACGAAATCGCCCTCGATATTCTTGCCGAGTCCGATCACCAAGGGGTGGTGGTCATTTCGAGTCGAGGGCGCCTTCAGCACATCGGACAGGCGCACCAGCTCCCGATCGGAATTGGGCACCTCGATGCCGACGGCGGATTTACCCGGAATCGGGGCGAGCAACCGAACATTCTCGGTGGCAACGGCATAGGCGATATTGCGGGCCAGCGCGGTGATCTTCTCGACCTTCACACCCGGGCCGAGCTCCACCTCGTAGCGGGTCACCGTCGGGCCGCGCACGAAGCCGGTGACCGCCGCATCGATCTTGAACTGCACCAGCACCTCGGTGATGGCCTCGATCATCGATTCATTGGCGGCACTGCGCTTCTTGGGTGGCTCACCATCGGTCAGCAGCGTCAGCGGCGGCAGCGTGTAATCGCCCTCGACCTCGCGGTCGGTGACGAACTCCAATTGCTTCGATGGTGGCGGCGTCTGGTCCTCGACCTTGGCCGGGGCACGCTTTTTCGGCTTGGGCTTCTCCGCTGGGACCTCCGCCACCGCAATCGGTTTCGCATCGCGCAGCGGCGGCTCACCGATGACCTCGGTGGCCGCATCCGAGCCGCCGAATTCATCGGGCGGGTAGTTCTCCTCCGGTGTGCGACCGCGTCGCTTGGACTTCGTATTTCGATGCAGCGGAAATCCGTCGGCGTCGTAGTTGGCCGGATCGAACTCGGATTCGCCGTCGAAGTCACCGTATTCGTCGCCGCCGCTGCCGGTGCCGAAATACTCGCGCAGCCGTTGCGGCACCTCGCGCACGGTGGTTCCGGTCACCAGCAGCAACCCGAAGACGATGGCCAGCAATAGAATCGGTACCGACAGCCAGGCGGTGAGTCCATTGGTGAGCGGCCCGCCCACCACGAAACCGACGAAGCCCGCTGCACGGGAACGTCCGTGCGCATCGGTCGGCGCCCCGGCCGCGATATGCCACAGTCCCAGGATCGGCAACCCGATCAGCAGTCCGCCGAGTACGAGCCGCGGCCGGATCTCCGGATGCGCCTCGGTCCGCATCAGGATGATGGCGATGCCCGTGGCGACGAAGGGCAGTCCGGCCGATGCCGATCCCGAGACGGCGCGAATCGCCGCTTCGACCCAATGCCCGATCGGCCCGCCCGCGGACAGCCACACCGCGGCCGCGATCACCGCGCTGAGCGCGATGAGGGCCAATGCGGTGCCGTCGCGACGATGGCCGTGTTCGATCTCGCCCGCCCGGCTCACCGCCCGGGTGGTGGCGCCGAGTCCGCGCGCGAGCATATTCCAGCCGCGGCTGAGCACCGCGAGCGGTGCGGTATCGGACTTGCGGGGGACCGGGCGGCGCGCCGGGGCGGTTCGGGCGCGCGGCGCGGGCGACCGGCGTTGACCAACGGAGCGAGCCTGACCCGAACGAGATGCCGCGGTGGTCCTCCCCCGGGCCGATCCCGCCCGCGCACGAGTGTTCGTGGAGCTGCGGGACTTACCTGCCATAGGCTCAGGCTACAGCGTGGATCCCTACAGACGAGGTAGGGAAGCACCGTCCTTCTCGGACGTCCTCGACTCATGCTGAGTGTCGGTTTCCGCTTCATCCGGGCCGGTTTCACCCACACGGGCGTGTGGGCCAGCGCCTTCCCGTCGGCGGACATTGATCATCGGGGCTCGCGCTTCGGGCTCCCGAGCCTGGGAGAAATCATGGTGACGTTGTTCGCCCCAGGCGGCGAGGTTGACCGCGGCATTGCGGTCGCGGTCGAGTCGATGACCACACCCACAGACAAAGTTCCGGTCGGCCAAGGTCAGCTCGGTGTTGCGAATACCACAGCGCGAGCAGATCTGACTCGACGGAAACCAGCGATCAGCGAGCACCACGGTGCCGCCGCGCCAGTTTTGCTTATACGTGACCATGCGGCCGAACTCGGCCCATCCAGCATCGCTGATCGCACGCGCCAAACGGCGATTGCACAGCATGCCAGCGATATTCAGGTCCTCCAAGACGAGCCGATCGTGGATTTTGACCAAACCTGTAGTGACCTCGTGCAGAAAATGACGACGAATATTGGCAACACAGGCGTGGTGGCGCCCCAGTCGCGCGGCCGCCTTCCGCCTATTGTTGGAACCTCTCAGCTTTCGTGCAACCGACTTGGCAAGGCGACGTTGCTTGCGCATTCCGCCAACCAGTGGTTTGGGAGGATCGCTGACGCGAGCGACTTCGGCACCGTCACTGGTAGCTGCGACAAGGAACGCAGACAAGCCACGATCTACACCTACCCAACCGCTGCTGTCGGCAGTATCTCGCGGTTGGTGTCGGTGGCGTCCATCCAGGTCGGAGGCTTCCACATTCAGCGTGATCCACCACCGACCGCCCTTCTGGCTGATGGTTGCGAACAGGATCTTCGCGGCACCCGAGGACAGCATCCGCCGCAGTCGCCGTGTGTCGTCATGAACCGTTACTGTCCCGATCCGCGGCAACGTCACCGACCTCGGTCGATCGTTGTCACCAACCCGGATCAGGCAGCGACCGTTGTGTGAGCGCTTGTTACGCAACCGGAACGACTGCACGTCGGTGGCTTTTTTCTTGAATCGGGGAAAGCCGACCCGCCGACCATTAAGGGTGCCGCCGCGTGCTTCGGCCCAGGCCGCCAACGCACGCCCACAATCCACCCCGGCTTCTTCGAATACCTGCTGACACACCTGATCACGCCATCGCAACCCGGTCACCGTCACGGTGGCAGTGCCTTTGGTATCGACAGCGAATACCCGCCCGGCCCGCTCGGACTTCTTCCACCTGTTGAAATCGTTGATCAGATCGAATCCTGACCACGGCACCCTTACCGATCGATCGATTCGGCGGGCGGTCAACGCCGTCTTCACCGCGTGCAAACACTGATTGAATGCGAACCGCGCAGCACCTACGTGGCGTGACAGCACCGTTCGCTGCTCGACCGTGGGGTCCAAGCAATAGCGGAATGATGTGTGCCGCACCACCATTGGAGCATGCCACAAGCCTCCGACAACAAACCGTGATCACTGCATCAGCACAAGAGACGCCGCGACCTGTCAGACCGAGCGATCGAGGCCAAGGACAGTCCGTACCGCCTCCGGATCACCCGTCGCTTCGACACACACCGCATCGCGGCCGAAGGCGTGCAGCAGCAATTCGGAGGGCTTGCCGGTCAGCGTCACCTTCGCGGTTCCGGATTTCGTATGTACGACGGCGTTCTTTCCATCCGGTGTGGCCAGCTCGACGGTGACCGGCGATTTCCGGTAGGCCATCTTGCCCATGCGGCGCAGCGCCGCCCACAGCTTGGCCTCATCGGCGGCGGGCAGCGCACGCGGCTCCCAACCGGGCGCGGCGCGGCGCACATCCTCGTGATGGACGAACATCTCGGTCAGGTTGGCGACCGCATCGACCGGCTTGAGCGGCGACCACCACGGCGGACCGGTCCGCACGTCTTCCAGCAGTTCGGGGAAGGGCCGCCGTGCCGCCTTGGTCTGTACCGACTCCAGGTATCCGGCGAGCGGCTTCAGCATGATTCCCGGGGACGCGTCCGGGCGGCGTTCACGAACGACCAAGTGCGCGGCCAGATCTCGCACGGTCCACTCGCCGCAGAGGGTCGACGCATCCGGTCCGACGGCGGACATCGTGTCGACCAGCGCCCGGCGTTCCCGCTGTGCCATGTTCACACTGCCGAACATAGCCGACCAGCTCCGGCAATTCGACGCCCGTCAGCTCCGGTTCTGCCGCCATAGCCCCGAATCCGGCGGGCGCACCACATATCCCCGCCCGAGAAAGTCATGATGTGCAGCTCCGACAACGGCCCGGCGAGCTCGGGTTCATGCGTGACGAGCGCGCCAAGTCGAGCGACGGCTTCGAAAGCAGCACCAGCCATGACAGGGCCCGGCGCCGACCGCGACCACGCGACTCGATCTGTCCGAGCCGGAACGTGAAAACCGCCGGGCGACAATGCCATCCGGCGGTTTCACAGCAGCTGTCAGACCCCGATAACCGTCGGAACGATCATCGGGCGGCGGCGGTAGGTATCGGCCACCCACCGGCCGACCACGCGCCGCACGCTCTGCGCGATCCGATGGGTATCGGTGACACCCTCACCGGCCAGTCGCAGCAGTTCGGCCTCGACCAACTCCGCGGCGTCCAGCAGTGCGGTCGGATCATCGGAGAATCCGCGCCCACTGATCTCGGGGGTGCTGACCGCCTTGCCCGTGGTCGAGTCGACCGCGAGGGTGATCGAGATGAACCCGCCCTCGCCCAGGACCAGACGATCCGACAGCGTTGACTCGCCGACATCGCCGACGGACAGACCGTCGACATACACATGCCCGACCGGAACCCGGCCCACGATCGAGGCGATCCCGTCGACCAGGTCGACCACCACGCCGTCCTCGGCGAGCACCACCCGATCCTCCGGCACACCGGTCGCCACGGCCAGCGCGGCATTGGCGCGCAGATGCCGCCATTCGCCGTGCACCGGCATGGCATTGGTGGGCCGCACCGCGTTGTACAGATACAGCAGCTCACCCGCCGAGGCGTGCCCGGAGACGTGCACCTTCGCGTTCTGCTGGGTGATCACCGTGGCGCCGAGCCGGGCCAGCCCGTTGACCACCGCGAACACCGAATTCTCATTGCCGGGGATCAGCGATGAGGCCAGCACCACGAGATCGTCGGCGCGGATATTGATCTGGCGGTGTTCACCGCGCGCCATCCGCGACAAGGCCGAAAGCGGTTCGCCCTGCGATCCGGTGGAGATCAGCACCAGCCGATCGCCCGGCAGGGTGGCGGCGACATCGAGATCGACGACCACACCGTCGGGCACCGTCAGATAGCCCAGTTCCTGTGCGATCTCCATATTGCGCGTCATCGACCGGCCGACGAAGCACACACGGCGCCCGTACTTTTGGGCCACATCGACCACCTGCTGAATGCGGTGCACGTGGCTGGCGAACGATGCGACGATCACCCGGTTGCGGGCCTTGCCGATCACCGTATCCAGTACGCCGCCGATCTCGCGTTCGGGCGTGACGAAGCCGGGCACCTCGGCATTGGTGGAGTCCACCAGGAACAGGTCGACGCCCTCGTCACCGAGGCGGGAGAATCCGGCCAGGTCGGTGAGGCGACCGTCCAGGGGCAGCTGATCGAGTTTGATATCGCCGGTGTGCAGCGCGACGCCCGCCGGGGTGCGAATGGCGACGGCGACGGCGTCCGGAATCGAGTGGTTGACGGCGAAGTATTCGCAGCCGAACGGGCCGTGCGTGGTGTGCTGGCCCTCGATCACCTCGACGAGTTTCGGGCGCTGCCGGTGTTCGCGGCATTTCGCGGCCACCAGCGCGAGGGTGAATTTCGATCCGATAACCGGGATATCGCCGCGCAGCCGCAGCAGGAACGGCACCGCGCCGATGTGATCCTCGTGGCCGTGAGTGAGCACGATGGCTTCGACATCGTCCATCCGGTCCTCGATGGGCCGGAAGTCGGGCAGGATCAGGTCGACGCCGGGCTGCTGATCCTCCGGGAACAGCACACCGCAGTCGACGATGAGCAGTTTGCCGCCGTATTCGAAAACGGTCATATTGCGGCCGATTTCGCCGATGCCGCCCAGGGCGAAGATACGCAGGCCATGCTTGGGGAGCTTCGGCGGTGCGCCGAGCCGGTCGGTGGCGGCGCGTTCGGCGGGGGCCGGAGGCTGCTCACCGCGTCCGCGGCCACCCTGCTGACGGCCGCGGCCCTGTCTGCGGGACTGCTCGGCCCTGGCGGCCGGAGCCTTCGCGGCCGGAGCCTTCGCGGCCGGAGCCTTCGCGGCCGGAGCCTTCGCGGCCGGAGCCTTCGCGGCCGGAGCCTTCGCGGCGGGAGCCTGCTGGGCGGGCGCCGATTCGGGGGATCGCGATAGCTCGCCAGCTTCGGATTGCGCTGCCCGATCGGACTTTTCCGAGGCGGCCGGACGCTTCGCCGCGGGTTCGGGCGCGCCCGCGGCTCGGGTCGCGCTCCGCCGGGGTCTGCGGCCTACTGATTCAGTCATGACTGCACCTCACCTCTAGTTGGTTCGATCATGTCTGACAGTGCGGTGTCGTTGATTCGCTTACTCCTCATGAAAGCACCCCTGCCAGCCGAAGGTCGGCGGCCAGGGCGTCGAGTTGTTCGGTGGTCGGCATCAGTTGCGGCAGACGCGGTTCGCCGACCTCGACGCCGAGCAGGCGCAGACCGCCCTTGCTCATCGCAACGCCGCCCAGGCGCGACATCGCGGCATTCAATGGCAGCAGGCTCGCATTGATCTCACGGGCGCGCGCCACGTCACCGGCGGTGTACGCGTCGAGCAGGGCGCGCAGCCGCTCGGGCACGAGATGTCCGATGACGCTGATGAATCCGGTCGCGCCGACCGAGAGCCAGGGCAGATTCAGCGCGTCGTCGCCGGAGTAGAAGGCCAGATCGGTATTCGCGATGAGGTCGGCACCGGCGTTCAGATCGCCCTTGGCGTCCTTGACCGCCACGATGCGCGGATGTTCGGCGAGCTTGCGAATGGTGTCGCTGGCGATGGGAACCACTGAGCGCGGCGGAATGTCGTACAGGGTGACCGGCAGGTCGGTGGCGTCGGCGACGGCGGTGAAGTGCGCGAGCAGGCCGTCCTGGGTCGGGCGGGAGTAATACGGAGTCACCACGAGCAGGCCGTGCGCGCCCGCGCGCTGGGCATTGCGGGCGAGTTCGATGGAGTGCGCGGTGTCGTAGGTGCCCGCACCGGCGATCACGGTGGCACGGTCGCCGACGGCGTCGACGACGGCGCGCAGCAGGTCCGCCTTCTCCGATTCGGTGGTGGTCGGCGATTCCCCGGTGGTCCCGGAAATCGCCAGCAAATCGACGCCGCGGTCGACCAAGCGTGCCGCGAGCGCGACCCCGGCATCGACATTGAGCTTGCCGTCGGCACCGAAGGGGGTCACCATCGCGACACCTACTGTGCCGGACGCGCGCAACTCCGTTGGCGTCGATTCACCGTTCTTCATGGTCAGAAAGGCTACCCGCTCCAGGGAACGCCCTCGACACCCCGACCGCCGATCGGCTTGCCCGGGCAAGTGATTCGCCTCCCACTCTATGATCATGGTGTCAAAAACTTCCTTGAATGACATCACAAATGGCGTCACACTGATGTCATGGATTTGAATAAATACACCGCCCGGCTACGCGAGGACCTGATCGCGGCCGCCGCACTCGGTGATGAAAAGACCCAGGCCACTGCCGCCGCACTGGCGGCGGCGACGGAGAGTTCGGCGCGACTGGCGCTGCTGGCGGCACTGTCGGATCTCGCCGCCGAGGTCAGCACCGAACTCGGCGACCGAACGGTACATGTCTCGGTGGACGGCACCGATGCGACCGTGGACGTCCGCAAGAACCCGCGCGCGGAGAGCGAACATCCGAGCTTCGAGGAAATGACCGGCGATATCAGCCGGGTCACCCTGCGGTTGGTCGAGCAGATGAAGGCCAAGGCGGAGGAGGCGGCCGCGGCGAGCGGGGTTTCGCTGAACTCGTGGCTATCGAACGCCGTCAGCGGGGCACTGCGCGATCAGATGCGCGGATACGGGCCCAAGCGCGATATCTGACCGGGGCGATATCCGATCGAGAGCGGTCTCCGCCCGCCAACGTGGCGGTTAGTTCGGGTACCGCTAACTATTGCAAGCGGCGTTGCGTTACAGGCGGACGCCGCCGAGGTATTGGTGGCCGCTGCCGCAGCGTATTGCGCGGCACTGCGCGCGGCGACTGCGAGGTTCAGCTGTGGCGGGGCAGGTTCCACATGTTCCCGCTGCTGCCCGAAGCCAGGGACGCGCTCGATCAGGTCGAGCGGTTCGTGGCACGGGTGGAACGCGCAGCCATGCGACCCCGAAATCGGCCTGAGTGCGACGGTTCACAACAGCGGCGCGAGATCGCCGCGTTCGCCGATCACCACCTCATCGAGTTCGAGCCAGTCGGCCATCTCTCGCAGCACGTCGGTGAGCACTTGGGCCGTCTCCGGAGTGCGGTGGCCGGGCTCGGCGAACGCACCGGGCACCAGCAGCCGTCCGGCCGCACGCTCGGCCCGCAGGTCGACGCGACCCACCAACTCCCCGTTCAACAGGAATGGAAAGACGTAATAGCCGTGCACCCGTTTGGCTTCCGGCGTGTAGATCTCGATCCGGTAGTGAAAGTCGAAGATCCGCTCGGTGCGGGCGCGGAAGAAGATGAGCGGATCGAACGGGCACAGCAGCGCCGCACCCTCGATCCGGCGCGGCGTCGACGCACCGGCACGCAGATAGGCGGGTTTATCCCACCCTGTCACCTCGACCGGCTCCAACTCCCCCGCATCGACCAGATCGGCGATCGCCGGTTCGGTTTGTGATCGGTGCAGCCGGTAGTAGTCGCGCAGGTCGGTTTCCGTCGCGACGCCGAGTGCGGTCCCAGCGCGCAATACCAACTCCCGCACCGCGTCGGTCTCCGAGACATCGCGGCCCAGGATCTCCGGCGGGATCACCCGCTCGGCCAGGTCGTAGTGCCTGGCGAAACCGACCCGCTTGTCGACCGAGAGTTCACCGGCGGCGAAGAGCTGTTCGCAGATCATCTTGGTATCGCTGAGATTCCACCAGGACCCTTTGGGGCGCGGCTTGTCCAGTTCGAGATGACGCTCCACCTCACCGGCGGTAGCCGCGCCGACCTCGGTGATCACATCGAGAATGTCCTTGCCGAGGGTGGGGTTGCGCTCCTTCGCCCGGCGCACGCCATCCCAGCGACCGTGCTCGTATCTGCGCATTCGCCATCGCATCAGCGGCCAGTCCTCGACGGGGATCAGCGCGGCCTCGTGCGCCCAGTATTCGACCAGTCGCCGGGGGCGCCGCACACCATTGCTCCAGGCGGCGTCGTCCAGCAGCGTGCGGTCGTATCCGCCGATCCGGCTGAAAACCGGCGCATAGTGCGCGCGCACCACCGCCGATACCGAATCCAGTTGCAGCAGCTGTGTTCTCGCCACCGCACCCAGAACCGACTTCCGCGTTGTCGTGCTGGGCCGCCGCGCCGCGAACCCCTGCGCGGCCAGCGCCGTCCGACGCGCCGCGGCCGCACTCATCTTCCGCATGCTCACGACAATGCCATGGGGGTCCGACAGATCACGTCGAGACCGAGACCTCACCCGCGGTATCGATCTCGGTGCGCCGATCACAGTCCGGTGCGTTCGCGAGCACCGTGGCGAGCACCCGCCGTCCCATCGGCAGCACCCGCACGGTGACCGAACCGACATTGGCCGCGTCCAATTCGCGGGTCGCGGATTCGATCACCTGCTGGCGCACCCACTTCGGGACCCCGGCGAAACCACCGTCATCCAGCAGCACCACCTCGACCCCGCGTGAGCGCGCGCCGCGGGCGGCACTGCTCAGCTCGTCGGTCACCAGCTGGGGCGCGCGCAATCCGTCGCGCAGTTCGGCCTCGAGCAGTCGGCACTCCTCCCGCTCACATGCGGTGAGTTCCGCGCCGTCGGCAATGCGTTCCAGAATCGGGCGGGCCACCTTGTCGAGCCGGGCCAGTTGCCGATCGCGCTCACCGTTCTGCGCGGCCATGGTCGCCTCAGCGGCCGCGCGCATGGTCGACTCCTCCCGCAGCAGCCGCAGCGAACGCTGCATCGGCCGCATGACCGCCGCGCCGATCGAGACCCCGGCCACCGTGGCGATCGGCACGATGGATCCGACCACCACGCGCAGTCCGGTCGTCGCGCCGACCACCGCGATCACCGCCGCGATCCCGGCCACACCCCACCACGCCGCGCCCAAACGGCCGCGCAACACCAGCACCGCGAGCACATAGGACGAGGCGAATGCGCTCCAGACCTGTTTGGACACGCCGGGATCGATATCGACAGTGGTCAGCGCGGTCGCGAGCGGTCCGGCCGCGGCCACCGCGATCGCTGCGGGCAGTGGCAGCGGGTCGACCGGAATCACCAGGACAACCACCCCCGCCCCGACCAGCAGCACCAGCGCGATCAGGGCCAGAATCAGCGGCGATTCGGCGAAGTTGCGCGTCATGTAGAGCAGGATCGTCGCCTCGAAGATGACCAGGAACAGCCATGCCGACCGGTCCCGCAGACCGAGCAGGTCGCGCAGACCGAATTCGTTACCGGTGTCAGCCATCGCCACCCCAGACCAGGGTCACCGTGGTGCCCTCCCCCGGTTGGGATTCCACGAATCCGGCCCCACCGGCCAGTTGGCGCATCCGGCCGAGGATGCTCACCGAGACACCGAGCCGATCGGCGGGCACCCGATCCATATCGAATCCCGCTCCGTCGTCACGGAATACGACCCGGATACCGCCCGCACTGATCGTCACCGTGACGGTGCGCTGCACATCGCGGCCCGCAACGGTGGCGTGGCGCAGACTATTTCGCGCCGACTCGGCGAGCGCGGCTGCGATGGTGCCAGCGGCTTGCACGGGCAGTCGCAGATCATCGAGTCCGGCCCAGCGCCGCGCGGTGAAGCGGATTGCCGGATTCACCTCGTACACTGCTGCGCGCAGGAAGCCGATCGCCGATTGCGCGTCCAAACGGTCGGGTTCGGTATTGGCGCCGCGACATTCGTCGAGTTGTTCGAGCGTGCGTTCGGCCTGACGGCGCAGTACCGGCGATTCGGCACCGGCGCGCGAGGCATCGAGCAGCGTCGACAGCACCGCGTCGTGGATGAGCGCGGCGAATCGGGCGCGCTCCCGATCCCGGGCCGCCGCACCGGCCACCGCCGCCGCACGCCGACTCGCGATAACCGATTCACGGTCCACCCGCGCGGCCGCCGCCAGCGCGTATATACAGCACCAGAGGAAAAGCGCGCACAGGCCAGCGGCCCTGGCGAAGTCGTCGATCAGTGACCACACCGTCGCGTCGGGCACCACATACCGGTTCGCCAGCGCCGCGGCCGCGGCGGCAACCAGCAGATAGGCCACGGCCAGCGCCGGACGCCAGGCCAGCACCGCGGCCAGCACACCGAGCGCGAGCACTCGATACATCCACACCGATGCGGTATCGGTCAGCGGTGCGGCGTAGATGAACGGCATGGTCGCAAGCGCCGCAAGGTAACTCACCGCGGCCGCGCCCGCCACCACGCGGATCACCCTGGTGCCCATCGCGATGGATACGACCGCGAGCACCGGGAACCATCCCAGCGCCACGCCGACCACTACGCTCGCCCACGGGCTGGAGACGAATTTGACCTGGTCGGCGATATCGGGCAGTTCGACGATCGCGACGATCACTCCGGCAATGCCGACGGCCAGACCCATGCGGCGCAGAATGCGATCCGAGGCCGCCTCGACAATCTTCTGTCTGGACACCGCGGCCCGCCCACGGCGCCATCGACTCGCCCGGAGTGGGTCGAGCGCGGCCGAACTCGCGGTTGGTGATGAGGTGTCCAGCATGCTGGACGCGGTCATCCCCGGGTCTGCCGCTCGGGAACTGGTAGCCATCCGTCCTCGACCGCCCGCTTGTAGAGGTCGGTTTTGGTGGGAGCCGGACGCCCCGCATCGGCGTACTTCTGCCGGATGCGCCCAAGATAGTCGTTGACGGTCTGTTCGGAGAGTCCGGTCAGCCGCGCGACGCGGGAGGCCTTCTCACCCGAGGCGTAGAGCGTGAGCACCTCTTCCTGGCGCGGGCTCAGACCCACGTCGGACAGCTGCGGATCACCATCGATGGCGGCAGCCCAGTCGGTGGTCACCACCTGCTCACCCGAGGCGGCGCGACGCACCGCCGCGACCACGGTCGGCACATCCTCGGACTTGCGCACCACGCCGAGTACACCGGCCTTTGCGGCGGCACGCACCAGGAACGCGTTATCCGCGCCGGTGAATACCAGGACCTCCACGCCGCGGTTGCGCAGCGCGCGCACATTGTCTTCCGGCGAGGATCCATCGGCCAGTCGCAAATCGAGGACGACCAGATCCAGCGGCGCGCTATTCGCCGCCGCCGCAAGCAGTTCCGGTACGGTCCCCGCTGTCAGCACCAGATCTAGATCGGGTTCCGGCGCCAGCATCGCGGCCAGCCCGATCGCCACCGATTCGTGGTCCTCGACCAACCCAATTCGGCGCGGTGTTGTTTCGCCCCCTTCGGCCCACATCACCTCGACACTCCGTTCCCGAGCAAACTCGTCCACATCCCCACCGCTACAACGTCACCTCGTAGTATGCCCGGCTGCCGCAGGGACCTGTCAGACACCAAAATTCGGGGGCCGTCACGCCATGAGGTGCGCCGCGACCGTCGCCCCGAGCTCCCAGCAGCGCTGAAGATCGTCCTTGGAGGGCGGGCCCATCACGATAACCGGCGCCGCGACCTTCTCCCAGCCGAGCCCATTGGTCACGCTGACCACTCCGCGTTCGGCCCCTTCGGTGCCCTCATTGCCGTGCAGGTAGAAGCCGAACGGCCGACCACGCGTCGAGTCCAGACACGGGTAGTAGAAGGTATCGAACGCATGCTTGAGCGCACCGGACATATAGCCCAGATTCGCCGGGCTACCGAGCAGATAACCATCCGCGCCCAACACATCGCTGGCGGTAACCGCCAGCGCCGCCCGGCGTTGCACCTCGACACCCTCGATCTCCGGATCTGTCGCACCGGACACCACGGCCTCGAACATCGCCTGCATATGCGGTGACGGAGTGTGATGAATGATCAGCAGCCGAGACACATCCAGCAGCGTACTGCGGCACTCGAGTTAAGGGTGGGACGCCAGCACACCATTGAGCCAAAAATCGGGCATATTCCAGGGCATCTAGCTATTGACTGGCGACAAAAGTAGAGGAAAATTAAGGGTTACACCGGAATACCGGAAAGTGCCGAACTGTCGGACGAAGACGTTCGTAGACATCGGAGACACCTTCCAGGATCTGGCCAGGCCCCCGGCAAGTCAGTCGAATATCGGAGTAATCAACGACGGTTGAGACTCACGAATTCGATGGAGACTACCGGGGACTGATCTGTTCGGGGGTCTTCGTTCGGCAGGCGCGTGATCAATCCGCGCGCTGCTCGCTTTCGATCTTCTCCAGCGCGACTGCGCGCCGCATGGTTTCCCGGGCGCGACTGCGGTCACCGGCGTAGTCGTAGGCGCGGGCGAGGCGGTAGGAGACGCGCCAGTTGTCGGGATCGGCCTCCCACTCCTGTTCGACCTGGTTGAACAGTTGGTCGGCGGCTTCACGTTCGATGCGGCCGGAGGGGCGGCGGGGTAGTTCGGAGGTGTCGAGTTCCAGGCCCTCCTCGTGGATGCGACGGGCCAGATGCTGGTGGGCCAGGGCGGCGCGGACGGTGGCCACGACGATCCAGACGCCGAGCAGCGGCAGGATCAGCACACCGATGCCGATGATCACTGCGGGCGCGTCACCGGAACCGATCAGGCTGATCGCGATGCGGCCGAGCAGCACAAAATAGAAGCCCAGCACGACGACCAGGACCGCGATGAACAAGACGACCTTGCGGACCTCGGTGCCGCGGCCCGCCTCGACCGGTTCCTGGGCGTTCATGACTCCACCTCGCTGGCGCTCGGTTCCGCCATGACCGCCCGGGCGGCCGTGGCCATGGTTCCCTCGCCGCGCTTGCTCACAGATCCAGGAACGGGTCGAGCCCGACGGTCAGGCCGGGGCGGTTCGCGATCTGGCGCACGCCGAGCAGCACACCGGGGGCGAAGGAGGAGCGGTCGATGGAATCGTGCCGGATGGTGAGGGTTTCGCCCTGGGTGCCGAACAGCACCTCTTGGTGCGCGACGAGTCCGGCCAGGCGCACCGAATGCACCCGGACGCCGTCGACGTCGGCACCGCGCGCACCGTCGAGTTCCTGGGTGGTGGCGTCGGGGCTGCGGCCGACTCCGGCCTTGTCCCGGGCCGCGGCGATCAGGCCTGCGGTGCGGTAGGCAGTACCCGAGGGGGCGTCGAGCTTATTCGGGTGGTGCAGTTCGATGACCTCGACCGAATCGAAGAATCGGGCCGCCTGTTCGGCGAAGCGCATGGACAGCACCGCGCCGATGGCGAAGTTCGGGGCGATCAGCACACCGGTCTCCGGTTGCCCGGCCAGCCAGCCGCGCACCTCGTCCAGGCGCGCCGCGTCGAATCCGGTGGTGCCGACGACCGCGTGAATCCCGCGTTCCACCAGGAACTTCAGATTCCCCATCACCACATCGGGATTGGTGAAGTCGACGACCACCTGCGTCCCGGATTCGGTGAACACCTCCAGCGAATCGTCCTTATCGACGGTAGCGACCAACTCCAGATCGCCCGCCGCCTGCACCGCCTCGCAGATGGCCTGCCCGACTTTTCCGCGCGCACCGAGCACTCCGACCCGAATGGTCACCGCACCTCCTCATTCGCCTGCTGTCCCCGCAAGCCTATCGACCCTGCTCACATCCCCCTCCGCTGACCTCCCGCCGGGTACGCATGGCTACGTTTCACTGCTGGGCGGCCATATTTTCGGCCATCCTTTCGAGCAGGCGGACCGTCTCGCCGTACTGCTCATCGGTAATGCCGTCGAGCATGGCGCGGCGGCGCTTGCCGATCAGGGCGAAGGCTTCCTGATGGGTGGTGCGGCCTGCTGTGGTGAGGGCCAGGGTGCCCGAATCGTCGGTGATGTCGCCGCGATCTACCAGATACGCGAGTTGAATGTCCCACTCCGACAGGTCGTTCCAGAATGGCGCAAGACCGTCGCGGACATCGGCGGCGGGGCGGGGGCCTTCGGCCAGCGAGTTGAGCATCTGCCAGTGCCGACGAGTCAGCCCGGCGGCGGCCAGGTCGTCCTCGAAGCGGGCATTGATCAGGCGATCGAGTTCCTTGAGCCAGTAACCGATCGGGCGTTGTGCTGCCACGATTCCTCCGATACATGTAGAATTACAACTACATGTAATATGACATGAAAATGGAGAGAATGGAAGAGCACGATGTAGTCACCGAGGCTGTCGAGGCGGCAATGGTCCGGATTCGGCGGCGTCAGACGCGGGGGGCACTCGGCAAGGATTCGCCGGTGCCCATCGCGGTCTTCCGGGTGCTGGACGCGGTGGCCGGTACCAGCGCAGCTAGCGTCGGAGCCCTCGCCCCCGCGCTGGGCGTCGATCAGCCGCGCGCGAGTCGCCTTGTCGCCCAAGCGGTTTCATCCGGACATCTCGAACGGGTCGCGGATCAGCAGGATGGCAGGCGAGCCGTCCTGCGGCTGACCCCCACCGGGCACGCCGTCGTGACCGCGGCCCGCGATGGCCGCCGCGCCGCCATGGCGGCCGCGATGTCGGACTGGACCGATCGCGAGCGCACCGAATTCGCCCGCCTGCTGGGACAATTCGTCGACGCACTGGACAGGCGGGAAACCTGAGCATCTCGATCGCCGCCGTAATCCAGCACACAGGCCAGGTAGCGGGTGTCCCGAAAGGGCACCGCGGGCGGACTACTCGAACACGATCACTTGCCGCAGCGCATGCCCTGCGGCCAATTCGTCCATGGCATGGTTGATTTCGTCCAACCCGACATGGGAGGACACCAGCTTCTCGACGGGCAGGCGACCCGCGCGCCACATGCGGACGTATTCGGGGATGTCACGCGATGGGACTGCCGAGCCGAGATAGCTGCCGATGATGGTGCGCCCCTGGGCGACCAGGGCGAGAGGTGAAATGCTCGCGCGGGCATCGGGGGCGGGCAGGCCGACGGTGACCGTCGTACCGCCGGGTCCCGTTGCGGCGATGGCGGTTTCGAAGGCACGGACATTGCCCGCGGCCTCGACAACGACATCGGCCACGATGCCCTGTTCCGCGATTTCGGCCGGTGTGTAGGCGGCGGTTGCGCCGAGTTCCTTTGCAAGAGCGAGCTTTTCCGCGACGGTATCGACGGCGATCACCTCGTGCTCGCCCAGCGACACCGCGACGAGCACCGCCGCCATCCCGACGCCACCGAGCCCGACCACCATGATCCGGTCGGCCGGACCGGGCTTCACGGAATTGAGCAGCGCCCCGCCACCCGTCAGTACCGCGCAACCCAACACCGCCGCGACCTCCGGCGGCACATCGGCATCGACCGGCACCACCGATCGGCGATCGACGACGGCATGCGTGGCGAAGGCGGACACCCCGAGATGATGGTGTACCTCAGTACCCGCGCGGTGCAGCCGCCGCCCACCATTCAATAGCTCACCTGCATTATTGGCCGCACTGCCCGGCCCACATGGCGTGCGGCCCTCGCTGGCGCAGCCCGCGCACTCCCCGCAGCGCGGCAGGAAGGTCATCACCACGCGCTGCCCAACCGCGAGATCACTGCCGCCGGGTCCCACCGCCTCGACAATGCCCGCCGCCTCGTGTCCGAGCAGCATCGGCACTTATACCTTGGTTGGGTTTACTAGCATGTGCTGTTTTCCCATAAATAGTTGTAT